>NZ_SDPL01000272.1 GCF_004135055.1 Agromyces binzhouensis
CGCGGCGGCGAAGCCGGGCCACGGGCTCGCGGGCCTCGACGAGCGCGTGCGCGGCCTCGGCGGCGTGCTGCTGGTCGACAGCCCGGCCGGGGGACCGACGGTGATCGGCGCCCACTTCCCGTTCACGCCCGTCGATAGGGTGGGCGCGTGAGCGAGACCGCACCGCCCGACGGACCGATCCGCGTCGTCCTCGCGGAGGACTCACTGCTCCTCCGCGAGGGGCTCGTGCGGCTCTTCGACGAGGCCGGCTTCGAGACGGTCGGCGCCTACGGCGACGCCGTGGCCCTGCTCGCCGACCTGGACCGCGCGGCGCCTGAGGTCGCGGTGCTCGACGTCCGCATGCCGCCGACGTTCCGAGACGAGGGAGTCCGGGCCGCCATCGAGCTCCGCCGTCGGCGGCCGGGGATCGGCGTGCTCCTGCTCAGCCAGTACGTCGAGGGCACCTATGCGCACGAGCTGCTCGCCTCCGCCGACGGCGGGATGGGCTACCTGCTGAAGGACCGCGTGGCCTCGCTCGAGGACCTCGAGGATGCGGTGCTCCGCATCCGGGACGGCGGCACCGTGCTCGACCCGCAGGTCGTGCGCGAACTGCTCTCGCGACGCGGCGACCCGCTGGCCTCCCTCACGCCGCGCGAACGGGAGGTGCTGGAGCTCATGGCCGAGGGGCGCACGAACGCCGGCATCGCCGGGCAGTTGTTCATCGGCGTCGGCGCCGTCGAGAAGAACGTGACCTCGATCTTCCAGAAGCTCGGCCTCGAGGACTCGGGCACGGATCACCGGCGGGTGCTCGCCGTGCTGGCCTGGCTGCAGCGCTGACGGGGCGCGCGTCGGCGATGTTCAGTCGCGAGGTGTGGGGTGAAGCGGCGTGTACGTGCCGAAGACCTCGCGGTAGCGCACGTAGCCGATCCGGGCCCACAGCACGAACCAGCCGACCGCGATGACGACGCCGACGCCCACTGCGACGGCGGTCCCACCGCCGAACGCGGTCACGACGGCACCGATGAGCAGCCCGACCATGGCGCTCTCCACCGAGGTGATCACCGTCATCGAGCTGGCGAAGGGCTGGCTCGGGCGCGGACCGAACGGGAAGTAGGTGCGGTGCGCGCCGAGCCGGTCGTCGTTCGCGGAGCTGAGCAGGTACGGGGCGAGCCCGGGATCGAGGTCGAGGTACGCGCCGCGCAGCCGATTCATCGCGATGACGTAGGCGAGGTCCTCGGTCATGCCGTTGAGCACGCGCGTCTGCGTGATGAAGCCGAGCAGGGTGAGCAGCGCCAGCACGCTGATCGCAGCGACGCCGAACCATCCGCGGAATCCGGTCACGTTGCCGAGCACGCTGAGCGTGACCAGACCCGCCGAGACGAGCGTCAGGAAGATCGCGATCCGCGTGAGCAACTCGCTCTGGGTGGTGCTCCGCGACGCGAGGAGGCTCCAGTGCTCGGTCGCGAGCATCTGCGCGCGGAGCGAGCGCTGCGCGTCGGTGAGTCCGTCGGCCGTGGGCCGACGGTCGTCGGCGGACGGAGGAGGGTCGATCCCGGGTGCATCCGACATGGCGGCATTCTGCCCTCGGTCCCCGATCGCCGCACCCCTCGGGACTCGACCGACCCCGGACGCGCTCAGTCGGCGGAGGTCGTCCGCAACGGGGAATGGAGGCGGAACATCGCGGTGTACCCGCGATAGCCGGTCCTCATCCAGGCGGCGATCGAGCCGAGGCCGGCGAGGACCCCGAGGGCGATCGCCAGCCAGATCGGGCCGGCGAGACCGAGCACCACGCCGCCGACGAAAAGGGCGATCACGGCAGCCACGACCACGGAGATGATCATCGCCGAGCTCGCCCAGATCTGGCCCGGTCGCGGGCTGTAGGCGTAGTACGTCTGTGCGCTGCCCGCCTCATCGTCGTTCGCGGAGGTCACGAGGTAGTCGGCGATCCCGGGATCGAGGTCGAGGTACGCGCCGCGCAGCCGGTTCATCGCGATCACGAACATCAGGTCGTCGAGCGAGGCGTTGAAGGCCCGCTTCTGCGTGATGAGTCCGAGCAGCACGAGCAGCAGGAGCACGCCGAGTGCGGCGACGCCGAACCAGCCGCGGAACCCGGTCGCGTTCCCGAGCACGCTGAGCGTGACGAGACCCGCGGACACGAGCGTGAGGTAGATGGCGATGCGCGTCAGCACCTCGCTCTGCGTCGTGCTCCGCGACGCGAGGAGGCTCCAGTGCTCGGTCGCCAGCATCTGGGCCCGCAGCGACCGCTGGGCGTCAGTGAGCCCCTCGGCGCTCGGCCGCTCGGGACCCTGTCGACGTGACGCGTCGGGCCCGGATGCATCCGCCATGGCGGCATTCTGCACCCGGGCCCGCGTCGCCGCGGTCGTCGCCTCGGCGTTTCGGGGCTCAGCCCGCGCGGGTCACTCCACGCTGATGTGGGCTGCCAGGAACCACCGGTCCTTGTCGAGGCCCTGGCGGATGGCGATCGCGACGTCCTGGCTGGCCGGATCGAGCTCCTCGAGCCCGGTGATCGCGGCATTCACGCGCGCGGTCGCCACGTCGATCTGCGCGACGACGTCGGCGATCGTGTCGTCGGAGCGCCGGAACCCGGCCGCCGGGTTCGCGGCGTCGGTGGCATCGGCGATCGTCGCGAGGCGGGCGTCGATCGGCAGGCCGAGCGCGACGACCCGCTCGGCGGCGAGGTCGGCCCACTCCTGGGCGTGGTCGACCACGGTGTCCAGGAACTCGTGCACCTCGAGGAAGTCCCGGCCGCGCACGTTCCAGTGCGCCTGCTTGCCGTTCACCGCGAGCACGGTGAGCTCGTGGACGAGCGGTGTCAAGAACTGCGAGACGCCCGAGGCGACCTCCGGGTCGGCGCCACTCATGGGCGCGTGCGTGCGATCTGCGGTGGTCTTCGAGTCGGTCATGTGGTCCCCTTCCACTCGTACCCTTACGGATGCCACGGTAGGGCCAACGTCCGCCGCCGTCGCGGGATTCCCCGTGGACTCGCAGGGGCTTGACTCCGGCCGAGCGAGGGTGGCGAATCACCGCACCCGCAACGAGAAACGGCTGAACCCGCGTCATCCGCGGGTTCAGCCGTTCAGGATGTCCTGAGACGTCACACTCGGAGGGGATGACGGGAATCGAACCCGCACCATCAGTTTGGAAGACTGAGGCTCTACCATTGAGCTACATCCCCGAGCACCCGCGAGCGGGCACCCGATCATCGTACACGGCGACGGACGCCGGTTCGTGCACGAACGGGTCGTGGCGCGCCTTGCGGCCGGGACGCAGCCGAGCCCGCTTCAGCGCAGCGAACCGATGGTGCGGATGACTCCGCGAGCCAGGCGCATCTGACGCTCGTACGTCGCCGCGATCGTGATCAGGAGCGCGCCGGCGATCCCGAGCCACAACCACCACCACACCGCCTCGTACAGCAGCGTGATCCACGGCCAGAGCTGCGCGACCGTGTGCACGAGCAGCACGGCGCCACCCAGCAGGAGCGGCGCCTGGAGCCGGACCACGGCCCCGATCACGACCGCCGAGACCGCGACGACGCCGAGTGCCACCAGACGCCAGAGTGCGGGGTCGGTCCAGTCCGCGATGAGCGCGGGCACCATGAGCACGGCGAGGCCCGGACCGAGGGCCGGCCAGCTCCCCACCCCTGGCGATCGCCGCATCCGGATCGCTCCGGCGGCGACGAGCGCCGCGCCGATGGGAACCGTGACCAGGTCGAACGGATCGACCGAGCGCATGACGAGCGCCAGCCCGCCGGCGACGACCGCCATGGCGAGAGCGGTCCACCTGAGCGCGGCGCCGGCGAACGGCCGCGACCGCGTCGTGGTGCCGAGCACGTACGCACCGCCCAGGACCACGAGCAGCACCGCCGTGCGGAGGTCGGCGTCGACGCCCTCGGCGATCGCGATCGTGGTCGGGATCGCGGCCAGTGCGAGGGATGCCGCGAGCACTGCCTCGGCCGCGCGCTGCGGCTCGACGCGGTCTCGGACCCAGGGCACGACCGCGACGAGTCCCACCCCGAAGGCGAGGACGGGCCAGAACTCGACGGGAAGCCCGCCGTCTCCGCCTCCGGCGATCGCGGACCCGCGCAGGAGGGCGGCTCCCGTCGCGGCCACCCACCCGGTCGCGACGACGAGCATCCGGATGGGGACGCCGCGGAGGAGATCCGGCGTGAAGCTCCCGGCGATCACGAGCACGGCACCGGTCGCGACGAGCAGCAGCGTTCGCAGCGCCGAGTCGCCCGCCAGGGCGACGCTCGGCAGGACGGCCACGGCCGCCGCCGTCGCGAGGAGCGCGGTGCG
>NZ_SDPL01000273.1 GCF_004135055.1 Agromyces binzhouensis
TGGGCCGACGGATGCCGCGGCTCCCCGGCTTCGTCCGGCGATCCCGCCGCCGACCCCGGCGTCGCCCCCGCGGCATCCGCTCGCCCCTCTGCGAACGCGCGCAGTCGGTCGATGATGCCGTGCACGGTCGGGGCCGAGAAGCAGGCGTCGACCCACGGACGGGCCGCGGCGAGCGCGGACGGCCCCGGCGTCTCGTCGAAGAGCATGACGATCTCGGAGGGCGTGCCCGGGTCGGCGCGCTCCTCGAGCGCCTGCAGCAGGTGCGGGATGCTCGCGCTCGGCACGAACGCGTCGGCGAAGCCGGCGTGCATGGCGTCGGCCGCGTCCATGGTGCGCGAGTTCAGCGCGAGGTGCGTGCCGAGCTCGCCGGGGGCGCGCCCGAGCAGCCACGTGCCGCCCACGTCGGGCGTGAAGCCGATCCGGGTCTCGGGCATCGCGACGCGCGAGCGCTCGGTGACGATCCGGATCGAGGCGTGCCCCGCGAGGCCGATGCCCCCGCCCATCGTGATGCCGTCCATGATCGCGACGACGGGCTTCGGGTACCGCGCGATCGCCGCGTTCAGCCGGTACTCGTCGCGGAAGAATCGCAGGGCCTCGGCGACGTGGCCGCCCGTGGCGTACATGTAGAGCTCGCGGACGTCGCCGCCCGCGCAGAACCCGCGTTCGCCGGCGCCGTCGAGCACGACCATCGAGACCTCGGGGTCGTGGCGCCACGCGTCGAAGACGGCGGCGAGCGCACGGATCATCTCGTAGCTCAGGGCGTTCAGGGCCTGCGGCCGTTCGAGCGTGAGGTGGCCGACGCCGTCGGCGACGCTGGCGGAGATGTGCTCGCTCACGGTGCAACGGTAGCGGCATCCCCGCACGCGGCGTAGCGTCGGGCGCGGGAGGGACCATGATCGAATCCGCGTACCCGATCGTCGAGGTGCCCGACATGGAGGCCGCGATGCGGTTCTACCGCGACGGGCTCGGGGCCACCGTGACGTATCGGTATCCGCCCGAGGGCGAGCCGCTGTTCGCGACCCTGCAGACGGGGTCGTCGCAGCTCGGCCTGGGCCGCGCCGACGGTGCGACGGCCGGCGAGGGCGCCGGCATCCTGCTCTGGTTCTACGTCGACGACGTCGACGCGGTCACGACCTCGCTCGCGGAGGCCGGGTTCCTCGTCGTCGAGGAACCCGAGGACAGCGAGTGGGGCGAGCGCGTCTCGCTCGTGTCCGACCCGTTCGGCACGCGCGTCCGGCTGGGCCAGCCGATCGCGCCGCAGCCCGACGAGGAGTAGCCCGAACCGGGCAGGCGTAGGATCCCGACGTGGTCCCCGCATCCAACCTCTGGGCGTTCGTGCTGGCCTCGGTCGTGCTCATCGTCATCCCGGGGCCGAGCGTGCTGTTCGTCATCGGCCGGTCGCTCGCGCTCGGGCGCATGGGCGGGCTGCTGAGCGTCGTCGGCAACGCCGTCGGCATGCTGCCGCTCGTCGCAGCCGTCGCGCTCGGTGTCGGCACGGTGGTCGCCCAGTCGGTCGCGCTGTTCACGGCCATCAAGTTGGGCGGTGCGCTGTACCTCGTCTACCTCGGCGTGCAGGCGATCCGGCATCGTGCGGATGCCGCGGACGCCGTGACCCGCCAGGTCGCGGCGCGCTCCCCGTGGCGCCTCCTCGGCGAGGGCGTCGTGGTGGGCGTCACGAACCCGAAGACGATCGCGTTCTTCGTCGCCGTGCTGCCGCAGTTCGTCGACTTCCACGCCGGCGCCATCCCCATGCAGATGGCGATGCTCGGCACCGCGTTCGTGGTGCTCGCGCTCGCGTGCGACTCGGTCTGGGCGCTCGCGGCCGGGACGGCGCGGGACTGGTTCGCACGTTCGCCGCGGCGGGCGTCGCACCTGGCCGCGACCGGCGGCGTCATGATGATCGGCCTGGGCGGCGTGCTCGCGCTGTCGGGGAACGAGCACTAGAGCGACCGGCACGCAGGGGCCGGCACCCGAGGAACGGAGGAGCCATGGCGAAGGCGAAGCAGTGGGGCGACCTCACTCGAGGGCAGCAGGTCAGGGGGATCGTCACGGGCGTGATCCAGCTCGCGCTGGCGTCGGCCGCGTGGACCGACCTGGCGAGGCGCGACGCGAAGGACGTGAACGGGCGCAAGTGGGTGTGGGCGATCGTGATCGCCGTGAACTTCATCGGCCCGATCTCGTACTTCCTGTTCGGGCGACGGGTCGACTGATCGGGTGAGCCGGCGGGGCCGCCTCAGTCGCGGTTGACGGTGCCGGTGAGGATGCCGCGCGCGAGCGCGTGCGAGAAGCAGCGGATGCCGAGGACCGCGGGCGTCGACGCGGGATCGAGCTCGAGGCTCGGGACGTCGAGCGCGTGCACGACGAACACGTAGCGGTGCTCGCCCGTGCCGCGCGGCGGCGCCGCGCCGCCGAAGCCGTGCACGCCGTCCTCGTTGGCGAGCACCATCGCGCCGTCGGGCAGCGGCGGTCCGCCGGGTGCTCCGACGCCCGCCTCGAGGCTCGTGGTCTCGAGCGGCAGGTTCAGCACCGCCCAGTGCCACCAGCCGGAACCGCTCGGGGCGTCGACGTCGAGGCAGGTCACCGCGAATCCCCGGGTGCGCTCGGGGAACCCGCTCCACGACAGCTGCGGCGAGCGGTCGACTCCGCCCGCGGCGTGGCTCCACTGCGGCCGGGCGAGCGGTCCGCCGTCGACGAAGTCGGTGCTCGTCACGGTGAACGCGCCCACGGGTCGGAGCTTCTGCAACGCGTCGTAGGGGTCCACGTCGAGCATCGTCGTCCTCCTCGGCAGCCCCGGGCCGACGGCCCGGTCGGCGGTCGAGGTCAGGGTACGTCCGAGCGGATGCCGCCTCCCGAGCACACGCCGCGTCGTGGCATCCGCCCAGCCATCGCGCCTAGGATCTCGGGGTGCCGCTCGCCAAGATCATCCTGTTCTACGCCTTCACGCCGCTCGCCGACCCCGACGCGATCCGGCTCTGGCAGCGCGACCTCGCCGAGTCCCTCGGGCTGCGCGGTCGCGTGCTGGTGTCGAAGGACGGCGTGAACGGCACGCTCGGCGGCGAGATGGGCGCGCTGAAGCGCTACGTGCGGAAGGCGAAGGAGTACGGCGGGTTCCGCGGGCTCGACGTGAAGTGGAGCGAGGGCACCGGGCTCGACGACGGCGGGCGGAGCGTCGACTTCCCGAGGCTCAGCGTCAAGGTGCGCGACGAGATCGTCTCGTTCGGCGCGCCGGGAGAACTCCGCGTGGACGATTCGGGCGTGGTCGGCGGCGGCGCGCGACTCTCCCCCGACGCCCTGCACGAGCTCGTCGCGGAGCGCGGGGACGAGGTCGTCTTCTTCGACGGGCGCAACGCGGTCGAGGCCGCGATCGGCCGGTTCCGCGATGCGATCGTGCCGCCGACGGAGACCACGCGCGACTTCGTCGGGCTGCTCGACTCGGGCGCCTACGACCACCTGAAGGGGCGACCGGTCGTGACCTACTGCACCGGCGGGATCCGCTGCGAGGTGCTGTCGAGCCTCATGGCGAATCGCGGGTTCGGCGAGGTCTACCAGCTCGAGGGCGGCATCGTCCGGTACGGCGAGCGCTTCGGCGACGACGGCCTCTGGGAGGGCTCGCTGTACGTGTTCGACGGGCGCGGCTCGGTGGACTTCAGCGACCACGCGGCGGTCGTGGGTGTCTGCGAGGGCTGCGGCGCGGCGACGAACCGCACCGTGAACTGCACGGATGCCTCGTGCCGGGCGCAGCTCGTGCGCTGCGAGGCGTGCACGCCGGCGCAGTGCGCCGAGCACGCGGCATCCGTCGCCTGACCCGGCGAGCCCGCACGGTGGGAGCGGCTCAGCGTCAGGGGTCGCCCGCGCGCCAGCCTCCCGCACCCGAGACGCCGTCGAGCAGCGACACCGCGAAGCGATCGACGTGCTCGGCCTCGTTCGACAGCACGATGACGGCCCGCCCGGCCGCGCGATCGACGAAGAGGGCGGCGGCGAAGCCGCTCGTGATCGCGCGGGTCCCCGTCAGCGTGCGGTCGCCGTCGCGGGCGAGGAACCAGAGGTAGCCCATGTGCTGCTGCGAGTTCGGGCCGTCGGATGCGGGCTCGAGCGCCGGGCTGTCGGCGAAGGGCCCGTCCAGGACCGCGCCGGCGAGGGCGATGAGGTCCGGCAGGGTGGCGTGCAGGCCGAACGTGGGGCCCCAGCCGGCACCCGTCCACGGCTGCGCCGGGTCGCCCCGCGCGGTGTACCCGCCCGCGTGCGCGGGTGAGATGCCGCGCTCGTCGGCGGGGACGTCGGCCC
>NZ_SDPL01000274.1 GCF_004135055.1 Agromyces binzhouensis
CAGCGGCGCTCGTCGTGGGAGCCGTCGGCGCGCCCGGCGCCGCGCAGCCCGCGAGGACCGCCGCGCCGAGGAGGATCGCGGCGACCGACAGCGAACCCGCATTCCGACGCACCCGGGGAGTCTACGCGGCACGGCTGAACGCACCGCACCGCCGTGCGGTGGAGACTGGTGGGATGAGCGACGAGCGTGATCCGGGGGCCGAACTCGTCGTCCTCCGTCGTCACGCGGCCGATGCGACGCTGATGGCGGGCGGTGCGGCGGCCATCCTGCTGCAGCTCGCCGACGCCCGGGTGGCCGCGGGCGTCGCGCGGCACAGCCGATTCCGCGACCGACCGCTCGACCGACTCGTCGGCACGCACGCGTACCTCACCGCGCTCGTGTTCGGCGACGACCGCGACATCCGCCACGTCGCCCGGATCGTCGACGCGCGCCACTCGCGGGTCCGCGGGGACGGCGCCCTGGCGGGCCGTCCCGCCTACGACGCGCGCGATGCCGACGCCCAGCGCTGGGTGGCCGCGACGCTCCTGGCCGTGGCACTCGACCTGGAGGAGCGGCTGACCGGGTCGCGCCTCGACGAGGCGACGGCGAACGCCCTCGTCCGCGGATACGCACCCATCGCGGCGCGCCTCCAGGGCGGGCCGGCCGGCTGGCCCGCGACGCGGGACGAGTTCGAGGCGTGGTGGGATTCCCGGCTCGCGACCCTCGGGGTCGGCGACGACGCGCGCTCGGTGGCACGCGACCTCCTCGCGGGGACGGGGCTTCCGCCGCTGCTCGTCCCGCTCATGGCCCCGGTCCGGCTGGTCACCGCGGCGCTGCTCCCGCCGAGCCTCCGCGCCGCGTACGGGATGCGCTGGACCCCGCGGGTGCAGCGGGCGGCGAACGGATGGCTCACCGCGCTCGCCGTGCTCCGCCGCCTCGTTCCGGCGGGCATCCGCGCCATCCCGACGAGGGCATCGCTCCGTCGGCTGCGACGTCGCAGCCGGTACGCTGAGGGTGACCTGCGAGGACGAGGATGACCCAGCACGCACCGCACCACGACGAGCCGCTCGACGCGATCGACCGTCGGATCGTCGCGGAACTCAGCCGCGACGGCCGACTCTCGGTGCGCACGCTCGCCGAGCGCGTGCACATCTCGCGCACCGCAGCCCACAACCGCGTCCTCGCGCTGCAGCAGCGCGGCGTGATCACCGGGTTCGGCGCGCAGATCGACCGCAAGTCGATCGGCCTGAACATCTCGGCGCTCGTCGTCGTCCGGATCGGCGACGTGTCGTGGGAGTCCATCGCCGCGAAGCTCGCCACGCTGCCGTTCGTCGAGAAGGTGCAGGCCGTCTCGGGTGACATCGACATCATCCTCACCGTGAGCGCGCCCGACCACGAGCAGCTCAGCCAGGCGATCCTGCGCGACATCCACGACATGCCCGGCGTGGTCTCCACGCGCTCGCACCTGATCCTCGAGGAGATCGACGGTCGACCGCCCGCGCAGTCGCTGGACATCTGGCGCGCCTGACGCACCTCGTTCGGGACGATCGGTTCGAGTTCGGCCGTTCGCGTGCCGATCGTTCACCGTTGTCTCGTACCCCGAGCGGGGGCCGTGCAGACTGTCGCACCATGGCCACATGAGCCTCAACGTCGAGCATCACGAGCCACGCGTCCTCCCCTCCGAGAAGCCGATCCGACTCCTCGACAATGCGGGGCACGCACTGCACGGTCGTGAGACCGGCGGGTTCGAACTGCCGCCCGTCGAACGTCTGCTCGACCTGTACCGGCGCATGGTCGTCGCGCGCCGCTTCGACGTGCAGGTGACCGCGCTCACCAAGCAGGGCCGGCTCGCGACCTACCCGTCGGCCTACGGCCAGGAGGCCTGCGAGATCGGCGTCGTGTCGGCGATCACCGCCGACGACTGGCTCTTCCCGACGTACCGCGACAGCATCGCGCTGCTCACTCGCGGCCTGGAGCCCGGTGAGATCCTCCAGTCCTTCCGCGGCGACTGGCACAACGGCTGGGACCAGCACGAGCACCGCACCGCCGCGATGGCCACGCCGCTCGCCACGCAGGCGCTCCACGCCGTCGGGCTGGCGCACGCAGCCCGCCTCCGCAACGACCCGATCGTGACGCTCGCCTACCTCGGCGACGGCGCGACCAGCGAGGGCGACGCGCACGAGGCGTTCAACTTCGCCGCCGTGTGGCAGACGCCGACCGTCTTCCTCGTGCAGAACAACCAGTTCGCGATCAGCACGCCCGTCGCCCGTCAGACGCACGCCACGACCCTCGCCGACAAGGCCGTCGGCTACGGGATGCCCGGGTACCACGTCGACGGCAACGACGTCGCGGCCATGTACGCCGTCGCGACCGCCGCGGTCGACCGGGCGCGCTCCGGCGGCGGGCCCACCCTGATCGAGGGACTCACGTACCGCATCGAGTCGCACACGAACTCCGACGACCCCACGCGCTACCGCGCCGCGCGCGACGTGGAGCACTGGAAGCGTCGCGACCCGATCGAGCGACTCGAGAAGTACCTCGTATCGGAGGGCGCACTCTCCGACGAGGTCCGCGCGGAGATCGCCGAGGCCGGCGAGGCGCTCGCAGCCCGCACGCGCGACGCGATGAGCGCGTCGCCCGAGCTCGACCCGCTCGAGCTGTTCGACCACGTCTACGCGACCCCGCGGACGGCGCTCGCCGAGCAGCGCGCCGCACTCGAGGCGGAACTCGCCGCCCACTCGGAGCACGCCCGCGAGGAGGTGGCCGCCCGATGAGCACGCCCGTCACCGAACCCGCGACGGATGCCGCGGCATCCGCCCCCCGGCCCCTGACCATGGCGGGCGCGCTGAACGCCGCCCTCCGCGACGCGATGGCCGAGGACGACCGCGTGGTCGTCTACGGCGAGGACGTCGGACCGCTCGGCGGCGTCTTCCGCGTCACCGACGGCCTCCAGGCCGCGTTCGGCGAGGATCGCGTGTGGGACTCCCCGCTCGCCGAGTCGGGCATCGTCGGCACGGCCGTCGGCATGGCGATGTACGGACTCCGCCCGGTCGTCGAGATGCAGTTCGACGCGTTCAGCTATCCGGCCTTCGAGCAGATCGTCTCGCACGTCGCGAAGATGCGGAACCGCACCAAGGGCCGCGTGAGCGTCCCGATGGTCATCCGCATCCCGTGCGCCGGCGCGATCGGCGGCGTCGAGCACCACTCCGACTCGTCGGAGGCGTACTGGGCCGCGACGCCGGGCCTCACCGTCGTGATGCCCTCGAACCCGGCCGACGCGTACTCGATGCTGCGCGAGGCCATCGACAGCGACGACCCCGTGGTCTTCATGGAGCCGAAGAGCCGCTACTGGTCGAAGGCCGAGCTGGCGCTCCCCGTGCGCACCGCGCCCATGAACCGGGCCGAGGTCGTCCGCGAGGGCACCGACGTCACCCTGATCGGCTACGGGCCGACGGTGCGCACGGCGCTGGATGCCGCGGCCGCCGCCGAGGCGGAAGGACTCTCGATCGAGGTCGTCGACCTCCGGAGCCTCTCGCCGTTCGACGACGAGACGGTCGGCGCCTCGCTCCGCAAGACCTCGCGCGCGGCCGTCATCCACGAGGCCGCCCAGTTCGGCGGATACGGCGCCGAGGTCGCCGCACGCCTGACCGAGCGCAACTTCTTCCACCTCGCCGCACCCATCCTCCGGATCACCGGCTACGACATCCCGTACCCGTCGCCGAAGCTCGAGGAGCACTACCTGCCGACGCCCGACCGCGTGCTCGAAGCGCTCGCCTCGTGGGAATGGGACCTCGCATGAGCGCCCGCGAGTTCATCCTCCCCGACCTCGGCGAGGGCCTGACCGAGGCCGAGGTCGTCGCGTGGCTCGTCGCCCCCGGCGACGAGGTGAGCGTCGACCAGCCCGTCGTGGAGCTCGAGTCGGCGAAGTCGGTCGTGCAGCTGCCGACGCCGTTCGCCGGCGTGGTCGAGTCCCTGGGCGGCGAGGTCGGCCAGGTGCTGCACGCCGGCGAGGTGCTCATGCGGCTCGCGCCGGTCGGGGCCGACGTTCAGTTCGAGGCGACGACGGATGCCGCAGAGGCTGCGTCCTCCGCCGAAGGCGCGCGCGCGTCCGCCGAGGCCGTCTCGACGGACTCGGGTCCGGTCGCGGCGGAGCCCGGCATCGCGGTGCCCACCGAGACGGCGTCCGAGGAGTCCGGGGCCGTCCTCATCGGCTACGGCACGCGCGCGAGCGAGGCCACCGCGCGATCGGCATCCGCACCGTCGCGATTCGGACGTCGTCGCGACGCCGACCGCGCACCCGAGGC
>NZ_SDPL01000275.1 GCF_004135055.1 Agromyces binzhouensis
TCGGCGCCGACCCCGGGTCGTCCGCCCCGGCGGGGGCGTGGGGCGACACGACGGTGCTCATCTCGGGCGGGGCGGTGGTCGACCTGCTCACCGGGCGGCGATTCGGGGGCGACGCCGACGGCGAGGAGAGGGGCGGCGAGCTCGCGCTCGCCGAGGTGCTCGCGACGTATCCGGTCGCGCTGCTCGCGCCCGCGGCATCCGCCCCCGACGCGCCGGGATCGGATGGCTCAGCGGGCCACGGTGAGGAGGTCGCACGATGACGCTCGAGCTCTGGGCTCCGAACCCGACCCGTGTCGCGCTCCGGCGACCCGGTCGCCCGGACCTGCCGATGCAGCGCGACGAGCGGGACCGATGGCACGCCGACGTCGAGCTGGCGCCCGGCGACGAGTACGGCTTCGTGGTCGACAACGACCACCGGGCGCTGCCCGACCCGCGCTCGCTGCGGCAGCCGCTCGGCGTCCACGAGCCGAGTGCGGCGTTCGACCTGGGCGCGCACCACTGGGCGGACGCCGACTGGACCGGTCGGCAGCTCGCGGGCGGCATCGTGTACGAGCTGCACGTCGGGACCTACACCCCGGCCGGGACGCTCGACTCGGCGATCGAGCGCCTCGACCACCTCGTCGACCTCGGCATCGACTTCGTCGAGCTGCTGCCCGTCAACGCCTTCAACGGGACGCACAACTGGGGGTACGACGGCGTGCTCTGGTACGCCGTGCACGAGGGCTACGGGGGGCCCGCCGCCTACCAGCGGTTCGTCGACGCCTGCCATGCGCGCGGGCTCGCGGTCATCCAGGACGTCGTCTACAACCACCTCGGGCCGAGCGGGAACTACCTGCCGAGGTTCGGCCCGTACCTGCGCACGACCGAGCGCAACACGTGGGGCGACTCGGTGAACCTCGACGAGCCCGAGGTGCGTCGGTACATCCTCGACAACGCGATGATGTGGCTGCGCGACTTCCACGTCGACGGTCTCCGGCTGGACGCCGTCCACGCGCTCCGCGATCGGTCGGAGCGGCACATCCTGCGCGAGCTCTCCGAGCACGCCGATGCGCTGTCGGCGCACCTCGGGCGGCCGCTCACGCTCATCGCCGAATCCGACCTCAACGACCCGACGCTCATCATGCCGCGCGAGTCCGGCGGCTACGGCCTGACCGCGCAGTGGAGCGACGACCACCACCACGCGATGCACGTCGCGCTCACAGGCGAGACCGCGGGCTACTACGCCGACTTCGCGCCGCTCGACGCGCTCGTGAAGACGACCACGCGCGGGTTCTTCCACGACGGGACGTACTCGTCGTTCCGCGGGCGCGACCACGGCCGTCAGGTCGATGCGGCCGTGCCGACGTGGCGGCTCGTGACGTTCACCCAGGACCACGACCAGGTCGGCAACCGCGCCGCGGGCGATCGCCTCTCGCCCGAGCTCGGCGAGGCGCGCCTCGCCGTCGCCGCGGTCCTCAACCTCACGACGCCGTTCACGCCGATGCTGTTCATGGGCGAGGAGTGGGGCGCGTCGACGCCGTGGCAGTTCTTCACGTCGCATCCCGAGCCCGAGCTCGGGCGCGCGACCGCGGAGGGTCGGATCGCCGAGTTCGCGCGGATGGGATGGGACGAGTCGCTCGTGCCGGATCCGCAGGACCCGGAGACGTTCCGGCGCTCGAAGCTCGACTGGTCGGAGCCCGCCGACGCCGGCGGAGCGCACGGGCGCCTGCTGGACCTGCATCGCCGCCTCCTCGCACTCCGGCGCGCGCGACCGGAGCTCACCGACCCGGCGTTCGAGCACACGACGGCGTGGGCGGATGACGCGCTCGACCGGTTCCGGATGGACCGCGGCGCCCCCGACGCGCCGGAGCGGGTCGTCGTGCTCGCGAACCTCGGTGCCACGGCGTGGGCGCTCGAGCTCGAGGGGCCCGTCGAGCTGCTGCTGGCGACCGACCCGGCGCTCGTCGCCGGCGGCGCCCCCGACCGCATGCTCGAGCTCCCGCCCGAGACGGCCGTGATCCTCGCCGTCGCGCACGGATCGTAGGCTGGGGCGCGTGAGCATCCCGCAGCACCGTGCCGACCTGGTCCGCCAGGCGGTCGAGCGCTTCGCCGAGCTCGAGCGCGCGCTCGACGGCCTCGACGGCGTCGCGCTTCCCGGTCGCGATGAGCCGATGACGGACGCCGCTGCGCCCGAGCCGCGCGACCGTGATGCGGTCGACGTGGTCAACCACCTGCACGCCTGGCACGTCCTGCTGCTCGGCTGGCTCGCCGCCGACGCCGCCGGCGAGGCGCCGTCGTATCCGGCCGACGGCTACACGTGGCGCGACCTCGACCGGCTGAACCGCGACCTGCGCGACCGCTATCGCGGCGACGCGGACCCCACCGCCGCCCGCGAGCGGCTGCGTGCGAGCCACCTCTCCGCGCTCGCCCGCCTCGACGCGATGACCGACGCCGAGATCTTCACCGACGGCCGCGAGTGGCTCCGGGGCGCGAGCCTGGCCGAGCCCGCCCACGAGTGCCTCGGCGGGCACTACGCGTGGGCGCTCGGCGCGATCGCGGGTCCGGCTGCTCCGACGCCCGCCTGACGCGAGGCGCAGCGGGTCGGGAGCAGTCACTTCGGGAGCCGTGCGGTGTCGAGCCCGCGTACGATCAGCCAACCGGCGAGGACGAGTCCCTGCACGGCGAGTGGTGCGGTGAGCGCCAGGTAGGGCGCGCTGACCACGTCGACGACGCGCGCCAGCAGCAGGATGCTCGCGGCGATCGCCGAGGCGACGCCCGCCAGGCCCCAGACGGACAGCCATGCGGGGACCATCCGCCACGGGAGGAGGAGCACGAAGAGGAGCAGGTCGCCGAGTCCCATCGTCGTGATGACCACGACGTGGTTGACGAGGTCGCGCCCGTTCCGCATGGTCTCGGCGAGGATGGCGTAGGTCTCGGCCGCCGGCGTGCCGATCGCGGCGTCGTACCCCTGGGCGAGGTCCAGGAGGAGCGACAGCATGACGACCGCGAGGAGGTGGAATCCGCACATGACCAGTCGGAATCCGACGAAGCCGACGCTGAGCGCCGCACTCGCGCGCCTCAGGATCGGATGGAGGACGAGCGCGAACCCGGCGTACGCGGCGACCATGACCACCTGGAAGAGTCCGCCCGCGATGAGCTCCCCCCGGCGCTCGGTCACCGATCCGAGGTAGTCCGGCTCCTCCAGCACGGGGACCACGCTGAGGATTCCGGCGAGGAAGGCCACCAGAACCAGGGCGCCTGCCGTCGTCGCCGCGCGGCGGTCGGGCGTCGTGCGCGTGCGCGTGCGCCCGACCGCTTCGGTCGCACCGCCCGGCGATGCGTCGTGCTCTCGGTCCATCTTCAATCTCCTATACAGGTGTAAGGCTGGCGTGACAGCCGCCACTATACACGTGTAAGGTCGTGAGTCCAGGGCCAGGTGGGGAGGTGCCGTGTCGGAACGACGACCGCTCAGCCCGGAGCGCATCATCGCGGCCGCCGTCTCACTGGCGGACCTGGGCGGCGTCTCCGGCGTGAGCATGCGCAAGGTCGCGGACTCGCTCGGCGTCGAGGCGATGGCGCTCTACCACCACGTGCCCAACAAGGACGCGATCGTGGACGCGATCGTCGATTCGGTGTTCGCCGAGATCGAGGTCGCGCGGTCCGATGCGGACTGGCGGACCGACCTCGAGCGGGCGGGATGGTCGACGCGAGCCGCCGTCGCACGGCACAGCTGGGTCCTCGGGCTCATCGAGTCACGAGACCACGTCGGCCCCCATCGGCTGCGCCGACACGATGCCGTGCTCGGGATCCTCCTCGATGCGGGGTGCGCTCCGATCGAGTCGGTCCTCGCGGTCTCGGCGCTCGACAGCTACGTGTACGGATTCGTCCTGCAGGAGAAGCAGCAGGCACTCGCCGAGCCTGCAGACGTCGAGCAGGCGGCCCGCCTGCTCCTCGACGAGACCGCGGACGACGTCCCCAACCTCCGTCGTGTCGCCGCCGCCGTGCTCGCGGGCTCCGCCCCGAGCCAGGACGAGGCGTTCGCGCACGGGCTCCGCGTGATCCTCGACGGGCTGCCCTGCACGAGGCCGCCGGGCGCCGACTCGGTGCAGCCCCTGAGGCCCGAGCCGCAGCCGACGCCCTAGGCTCCGGGCATGTCGACCCGATCCGGCGCCGCGGGCGCCGATGCCCCCCACCCTGCACCCCTTCCCGGCCGGAGAGCGCCGGCGACCCTGGTCCTCGCGCTGGCGGCCGCGGCCGTGTTGAGCGCCTGCGCGACCCCGTCCGG
>NZ_SDPL01000276.1 GCF_004135055.1 Agromyces binzhouensis
CGGCGGGCCGGGCGGCCGTCGCCTCGGACGTGGTCGCTTCGGGAGTCGCCGTCGGCGACGCGGCGGGGTCGGTCTCGTCACGCTCGCCGGGTGCCATCGCGCACCCGACGAGGAGGACGAGCACGGCGACGGCCGCGACCGGGGGCCCGAACACCCCGGCCGCGACCGTCTTCCCCCGCATGGTGATCAGCGCTCGGCCTTCGCGGACGCGGTCTTGCGGACCGCACCGGCGGCGATCGCGATCACCGAGAGCGCCGCGATGCCCGCGGCCGCCCAGAGCCCGAACACGCGCTCAGGTGCGTTCGTCGCGACGAGTCCGGCAGCCCCGGCCGGGACCCCGTCGGGGCTCGAGTGCATGCCCGTCACCGTCTGGACCGCGAGTGCGAGCGTGTCGTCCTCGAGGCTCCCCCAGGCGTAGGCGATCGTCAGCGTGCCCTCCGCGACGTCGACGGGTGCCGGCCCGAGCACCGGGTCGGTCGTGCCCGCGGCGGCGACCGAGGCCTCGACGGTGCCCGCGGGCAGGTCGAGCGATGCCTCGTCGGGGTTCGCGAGGTCGGTGATCACGGCCTCGCCACCGGCGAGGACGTCGACGGCGGGTGCCGCGGCGACGTGGCGCACCGTGAGGCGGCCCTCCCCGGCGGCGATCTCCGAGACGTCGTTCGTGAACAGGTTCGCGGTCGGGTTGCCCTCGGCGTCGAGGTTCGCGACGGCCGTGTAGTTCCCGCCCGCCTCGAGCGGCAGGTCGACGGGCCCGATCACGGGCTCGGAGGCGTCTGCGGCGTCGGCGGCGGTGATCGCGACGGAGTACGTTCCCGCGGCCAGCTCGAGCGGGCCCGCCAGGTCGCCCGGCTCGAAGTCGTCGAGCGTCAGTTCGTCGTTGACGTACACGTCGACGGTGAGGCCGGGAACCCCGTGCAGCACGGAGAGCATGGCCGCGTCCTCGGCGGCGTTGGCCGGAGCGAGTCCGCCGAGCGCGACGAGCGCTCCGGCGCCGATTCCGGCGGCGATGATCTTCTTCATGGTGTCCTCCCGGTCGTACCCGCGGTTCGCGGGTCGGATCTTGCCTGACACCACTTCCTTCCGACCGAACGGGCCGATCGGATGCACATGCATGGAAAGATCCCGAAACCGGCGCCGCCCGGGCACGACGAAGGCCGGCGCCCGGGTACGGTGCGCCGGCCTCCGGCCGTTCAGGGGGCTCGGGTCAGCTGACGCCGAGCAGGTCGATCACGAAGATCAGGGTCTTGCCCGACAGCGGGTGGCCGCCGGCGGTGCCGTAGGCCTTCGCCGGGGGCACGGTGAGCTTGCGTCGCCCGCCGACCTTCATGCCGGGGATGCCCTCCTGCCACCCGGCGATGAGCGCCTGCAGCGGGAAGTTGATCGACTGGCCGCGGCTCCACGACGAGTCGAACTCCTCGCCCGAGTCGTACTCGACGCCGAGGTAGTGCACGTCGACCGTCGAGCCGGGCGCGGCCTCCGCTCCGTCGCCGACGACGAGGTCCTCGATGACGAGTTCCACGGGCGCCGGGCCCTCGGGAGCCTCGACCTCGGGCTTGCTGTTCGTATCAGTCATGGGTCCATCCAAACGGATGCCGCGTCCCGGTTCAATCGCGGACACCCGTCCACCGCACTCTTGCGCGGATGGCGAACACGATGCAGTCTGTAGCCCTAAAGAGCTCGTCGCCCCGGAGTGCTGTCGGCTGAGGCCACACCACGGGGCGACGAGTTTCTTCGTGTGCGGAGGCCATCGGGACCACCGCGACGAGGAAGGGGCAGGCTGCGGAATCGCCGCCCCGCGGCGTGGAGCTGTGGTGCGGCTCACTCCTCCATGAGCCGCGAGCGGATGAGGAATCGCACGCCCTCGGGCGCCTCGAGCGAGAACCCGCTCCCCCGGCCCGGTACGACGTCGACCGTGAGGTGCGTGTGCCGCCAGTACCGGAACTGCTCCGCCGACATCCAGAACGGCACGACCCGCCCGGAGCCGAGGTCGAGCTCCCCGAGCAGCACGTCGGCGGCGCTCGTGACGAGATCCCCGGCCGGGTAGCACATCGGCGCGCTCCCGTCGCAGCATCCGCCCGACTGGTGGAACATCAACGGCCCGTGCTTCGCCCACAGCGTCGCGAGCAGGACGCCCGCCGCGGGCGTGAGCTCCACCCGCGGCGAGACGTCGCCCTCGACCGTGACCGACGCGACCACGCGTGCGGCGAGCGCCGCGACATCCGTCGTCTCGATCGTCATGGCCGGCTGCCGATCAGAAGTACCCGAGCGGGTTCTCGCTGTAGCTGACGAGGAGGTTCTTCGTCTGCTGGTAGTGCGCGAGGGCCTCCTTGTTGTTCTCGCGGCCGATGCCCGAGGACTTGTAGCCGCCGAACGCCGCACCCGCGGGGTACGCGTGGTAGTTGTTCACCCACACGCGGCCCGCCTGGATGTCGCGACCGGCGCGGTACGCCTCGTTGCCGTTGCGGCTCCAGACGCCGGCGCCGAGGCCGTAGAGCGTGTCGTTCGCGATCCGGATCGCGTCGTCGTAGTCCTCGAAGCTCGTGACCGCGACGACGGGTCCGAAGATCTCCTCCTGGAACAGGCGCATCCGGTTCTCGCCCTCGAAGATCGTCGGGGCGACGTAGTAGCCCTCGCTGAGGTCGCCGCCGAGGTCGACGCGCTCACCGCCGAGGAGCAGCTTCGCGCCCTCCTTCTTGCCGATGTCGATGTAGCTCAGGATCTTCTCGAGCTGGTCGTTCGACGCCTGCGCGCCGACCTGCGTCTCGGTGTCGAGCGGATTGCCCTGGCGGGCGAGCCTCGTGCGCTCGATCGCGTCGTCGAGGAAGGTGTCGTAGATCGACTTCTGGATGAGCGACCGGCTCGGGCACGTGCAGACCTCGCCCTGGTTGAACGCGAACAGGCTGAAGCCCTCGAGGGCCTTCTCGTAGAACGCGTCGCGGCGGTCGGCGACCGACTCGAAGACGATGTTCGGGCTCTTCCCGCCGAGTTCCACGGTCGAGGGGATGATGTTCGCCGAGGCGTACTGCAGGATGAGCCGGCCCGTCGTGGTCTCGCCCGTGAACGCGATCTTCCGGATGCGGTTCGACGACGCGAGCGGCTTGCCCGCCTCGACGCCGAAGCCGTTGACGACGTTGAGCACGCCCGCCGGAAGCAGGTCGGCGATGAGCTCGACGAGCACCAGGATCGAGACGGGCGTCTGCTCGGCGGGCTTCAGCACGACCGCGTTGCCCGCGGCCAGGGCCGGGGCGAGCTTCCACACGGCCATGAGCAGCGGGAAGTTCCACGGGATGATCTGTCCGACCACGCCGAGCGGCTCGTCGAAGTGGTAGGCGACGTTGTCCTCGTCGAGCTGCGTGAAGCTGCCCTCCTGCGCGCGGATGAGGCTCGCGAAGTAGCGGAAGTGGTCGCTCGCGAGCGGCAGGTCGGCGTTCAGCGGCTCGCGGATCGACTTGCCGTTGTCCCACGTCTCGGCGACCGCGAGGAGCTCGAGGTTCGCATCGATGCGGTCGGCGATGGCGTTCAGGATGGCCGCGCGGTGCGCCGTGCTGGTGCGGCCCCACGCCGGGGCGGCCCGGTGCGCCGCATCGAGCGCGGCCTCGATGTCGGCGGCGGTGCCGCGGGCGACCTCGGCGAAGGGCTTGCCGTTCACCGGTGAGATGTCGTCGAAGTAGGCGCCCTCGACGGGCTTCACCCACTCGCCGCCGATGAAGTGCTCGTAGCGCGGCTTGAACTGGATCAGTGCGCCGGCGGTGCCGGGCGCGGCGTACACGGTCATCGTGTCTCCTCGTGACGTCGTCGTCATGCCCTCGGAGTGGGGCGATCGTCACGGTACGAGTGCGCGCGTTGCGTCCCCGTTGCCCGGGGGTTGCAGGAGCGTTGCAGTGCGGGCGACGGATGCCTCGGGCTCGCGCGTCAGCGGAGCGCCGCGTCGATGCGCTCGAGGTGCGCGACCACCGAAGCTCGCCGCGGTGAACGCGGAGGCAGCACCTCGAGGAGCGCGCGCCAGATCCCGGCGTCGTAGCGGTGCTCGTCGCGCTCGGCGAACTCCGCGAGCAGCTCGGGCGACGCGTCGGCGATCATCGACTCGCGCAGCCGGCTCGCGAGCTCGTCGCGGAGCTCGACGATGCCCGGGGCGACCGAGGCGGGGAGAAGCGGCCCGGGGTACCGTTCGAGCGCCCGGCGCAGTGACCCCTGCCCGACGAGCCGGGCGACGCCCGCGGCGTCGACGTCGAGCTCGCGCCCGAGGCGGTACGGG
>NZ_SDPL01000277.1 GCF_004135055.1 Agromyces binzhouensis
CCGGCCGACCGACCGGGCGAGCGGGCCCCGGCGTCAGACCTCCACCGCAACGCCGTCGACCAGCCATCGAGCGCGATCGCGGATCTCCGGGCGGGCGCCGTCCACGGCGCGGCGCAGGCCCGCTTCGCCGTCACGGAAGTGCGACCAGCCGTCGTAGTGCGCGAGTGCCGCGACGCGCGGTGCGGCGAGGGCGATGAGCTCCACCGCCTCCCGGCCGTCCATCGTGTACCTCAGCGGCCCCGTCAGCCCGAACCGGACTCCGCCGACGTTGACGATCGCCACGTCGACGTCCAGCGACCGGACCGCGCGCCGCAGTCCGGCGTACAGCACGGTGTCGCCGCTCGCCCACAGCGCCACCCGGGCTTCCCCGGCGCGGCGCACGGCGAAGCCGACGACCTCGCCGACGATCGGGCGACTGAGCGGCGGCCCGTGGCGGCACGGCGTCGCGGTGACCTCGAGGTCGGGTAGCCCTGCCCGGGGTGCGGCGACGGTGACGTGCTCCCCCGCGCGCAGGCCGTCCACCGGCCCGACGCTCGATTCCGCCCCGAGCCGCCGGGCTCCGCCCCGGGTCGTGACGACACGGCCCGCCTCCCGGAGGAACGTTCGTCCGCGGTCGTCGAGGTTGTCGGCGTGGTGGTCGTGGCTCACGAGCACGAGGTCGACCGGGCCCACCTCGTCCGGCCCGAGTGCCGGACCGATCGTCTTCCGCGACGACGTCCCCCAGCCGAAATCGTACCTCCGACCGGGGGCGTCGAACGTCGGATCGACGAGGACGCGCCAGCCGTCGAGTTCGACGAGCACGGTCGGCCCGCCGATCCTGGTCAGCCGCATGCCGGCTCCGATCAGGCCCGGCCCACGGCCACCGGCCGCGCGTGGGCGAGCGCCCAGTCGAGCGCGTGGTCGGCGACCTCCTCCCAGCCGGGCTCGGCGCAGATCCAGTGCGAGCGTCCGGGGAACTCGACGTACTCGGTGATCGCGGGCGACTTGGCGTAGTGCTTCGCGTTCGACTTGTTGACCGAGGGCGGCATGATGTGGTCCTTCTCGCCGCCGATGAACAGCAGCGGCGCACGGTCCTCGGCGTAGTCGACCCAGGTCTCCTGCATGCCGGGCTTGAAGTTCGCGATGAGGCCGTAGGCCCAGATCCACTCGCCGGGCGCCGCGATCGCGTACTTCTCCCACACGGCGTCGGAGTCCTCGCGCGAGAGCGTGTTCGCGAACGCGTAGTGGAACTCCTCCGGGGTGAACGCGACCGCCTTGTGCCGGTTCGCGGGGTTCTTCAGTGCCGGGAACAGCGACTTCACCTGCGACAGCGGCGTCACGCGCACGCCCTCCGTGGGGGCGGAGTCCATCACGACGGCCGCCGCGCCGAGGCCCCGCGCGAGCAGGAGCTGGGTGAGGGTGCCGCCGAACGAGTGGCCCATGATGATCGGCGGCCGCGGCAGCGCCTCGATGACGCCGGCGAGGTGGTCGACGGTCTCGGGCACCGTGAGCTTCGCGATCACGTCGGGGTTCTCGCGCAACGCCTCGACCTCGATCTCGAAGCCGGGATATGCGGGCGTGAGCACGGTGAACCCCTTCTGCTCGAAGCGCTCCTTCCAGCCCTCCCAGCTGCGCGGGGTCATCCAGAGGCCGTGCACGAGCACGATGGTGTCGGGTGCGGCGGCGTCGGGGGTGGTCTCATCGGTCATGATCGGTGTCCTTCCGGGAGTGGGGTGCGTCGGGTCGGGTCGGGGCGGGGGCGGCTGCCGCGGCAT
Source organism: Agromyces binzhouensis (assembly GCF_004135055.1). Lineage (GTDB taxonomy): Bacteria > Actinomycetota > Actinomycetes > Actinomycetales > Microbacteriaceae > Agromyces > Agromyces binzhouensis. Next base: position 1,755 of record NZ_SDPL01000277.1, read on the forward strand.
CCGTCTCAGGAATCGATGAACGCGAGCAGGTCGGCGTGCAGCCGGTCGCGTTCGGTGTCGGGCAGGCCGTGCGCGCCGTCCTCGTAGACGAGCAGGGTCGCGCCGTCGACCATCTCGGCCGAGCGCTTGCCACCGACCTCGAACGGCACGACCTGGTCGTCGTCGCCGTGGATCACGAGCGTCGGCACGTCGACCTTCGCGAGGTCGTCGCGGAAGTCGGTCGCCGAGAACGCGGCGATGCACTCGTAGGCCGCGCGGTGGCCGCAGGCCATCGACTGCAGCCAGAACGCGTCGCGCGTGCCCTGCGAGACGTCGTTGTTGCGGTTGTTGCCGAAGAACGGCCCGTCCGCGAGGTCGCGGTAGAGCTGGGCCCGGTCGGATGCCTCGCCCGCGCGGATGCCGTCGAACACGTCGATCGGCAGGCCCTCCGGGTTGTCCTCCGTGCGCAGCATGAGCGGCGGCACCGCCGAGACGAGCACGAGCTTCGCGACGCGCGCGCTGCCGTGCCGGCCGAGGTAGTGCACGATCTCGCCGCCGCCCGTGGAGTGGCCGACCAGCGTGAGGTCGGTGAGGTCGAGGTGGTCGACGAGGCACGCGAGGTCGTCGGCGTAGGTGTCCATCTCGTTGCCGTTCCACGTGCGGCTCGAGCGACCGTGCCCCCGCCGGTCGTGGGCGATGGCGCGGTGCCCGTGCTCGGCGAGGAAGCGGGCGGCGGCGGCCCAGGCGTCCGAGTTCAGCGGCCAGCCGTGACTCAGCAGCACCGGGGTGCCCTCGGCGCCCCAGTCGGTGTAGAAGATCTCGGCTCCGTCATCGGCGGTGACGTACGGCATGGTGGCCTCCCGGTGGCTTCGAGCCCATGGCAGTGAGGTGAGCGGATGCCTCGATGCTCGCGCCCCGGCACGCCCGCCCGAACCACGTGGGGCGCGTAGTCGTGACCGCGCTCAGGCCGTGGGCAGGCGGTCGCCGAGTTGCCGACGCGACGTGACGCCGAGCTTCCGGAACACCTTGCGCAGGTGGTAGTCGACGGTGTTCGCGCTGATGAAGAGGGTCGCGCCGATCTCGGCGTTGGTGTGCCCGGCAGCCGCCATGCGGGCGACGTTCTCCTCCTGCGGGGTGAGCATCTCGGCGGCGGCGCCGGGCTCGCGGTGCGGCACGTGCTCGCCGGTCGCCTCCAGTTCGCGGCGCGCCCTCGCCGCGAAGGCGGGCGCCGCGATGCGCGTGAAGTGGTCGAGCGCGACGCGCAGGTGCTCGCGCGCCTCCCGGCGGCGCTTCATCCGGCGGAGCCACTCGCCGTAGACGAGGTGGGCGCGGGCGAGATCGGGCTGCGCCGTGGACTGCTGCAGGTGCCCGATCGCCGCGAGGTAGTGCGACTCGGCGTCGGCGTCGTCTGCGAGCAGCGCGGTGGAGCGTTCGGCGACGCCGAGGATCCACGGCGTCCCGCTCGCCGCGGCGAAGACGCGCAGCCGGTCGGCAGCGGCCGCGACCTCCGCGGGGCGACCTGCGCGCACCCCGGCCTCGACGAACTCGGGCAACTGCTGGTACGTGACCTGGAGGAACCTCCGCGCGACCATCGGCTCGAAGCGGTGGAATGCGTCGCGGTATCGGCCATCCGCGATCTCGCGAATGCCCAACCCGGTCATCGCGAGGGTCCAGACACCGCCGAACCCCGCCGCGAGCGCTCCCTCCGCCACCTGCTCGACCACCTCGGCGGGCGCGCCCGACCAGGCGAGGTACGCGGCGTTCACCACCTGCTCGGCGTCGTAGCCGATCGCCCGCCGGAGGTCGCGCACCTGCTCGACGTACCCGGCGGACGCCGCCGGGCCGGCGTGGTAGAGCTCGAGCAGGCTGAGCAGCCAGAGCGTCGTGTCGAGCACCTGGAGCGCCCCGGCCTCGCGAGCGGCCGCCGCCGTCCGTTCGAGCAGGCGGACGCAGGTCCTCACGTCCCACAGCCCCATCGTGAGCGCGACGCCGAAGTTGCCGAAGCCGAGCAGCTCGGCGTCGTCGGCCTCGACGAGCATGCCGACCGCCGCGCGCACGAGCGGAACGGCCTCCTCGTACGGCAGGAGGATGTGGGCGCCGATCGCGCGCAGCGCCGTGGCGAGTGGGCCGTCCGCGACATCGGCTCCTTCGGTCACGCGACGTCCGAGTTCGCGGAGCGTGACGTCGCGCGCCGCCCACTCCGCGGTCAGCAGCACCTCGAAGGCGCCGAGGAGCGCACGTTGCTCGAGGTCGGGCACGAGTCCGTGGAAGCGCTCCGCGGCGCGGAGCATGGTCGCCGAGGCGGTGAGCACTCCGTCGGCGTCGGCCAGGAACAGCGCCATCCCCACGCGGAGCATGAGCAGTCGACCCTCGCCGACCGGATCGAGCCGTGCGACGTCGATGCGCCCGATCAGCTCCCCTGCGAGCTGCGCGGCCCCGGCCGCCGTGGCGGCTTCGGCCGCGGCGAGCAGCCGCAGGTCGCGGGCGTCTCCGTCGGGCGTGAGGTCCGCC
>NZ_SDPL01000278.1 GCF_004135055.1 Agromyces binzhouensis
GAGCTCGGCCGCGGCCTGCTCGCCGCGCGGACCGGGCAGGTCGACGAGCACGACGTGCGCGCCGCCGTCGACGAGGGCCTGGGCCGTCGCCCGCCCGAGTCCGGACGCTCCGCCGGTGACGATCGCGGATGCTCCGCTGAGTTCCATGGTGCTCCCTTGTTCGAGATGTGGGGCGGGGCGGGCGGATCAGATCCGCTCGACGACGTAGGCGTTGGCCATGCCGCCGCCCTCGCACATCGTCTGCAGGCCGTAGCGCCCGCCCGTCGCCTCGAGCTGGTTCACGAGCGTCGTGAGCAGGCGCGTACCACTTGACCCGAGCGCGTGGCCGAGCGCGATCGCGCCGCCGCGTGGATTCAGCTTCTCGGGGTCGGCGCCGGTCTCGGCGAGCCACGCGAGCGGGACGGACGCGAACGCCTCGTTGACCTCGTACGCGTCGATGTCGTCGTGGCCGAGGCCTGCACGTTCGAGCACCTTCGCCGTGGCGGGGATCACCCCCGTGAGCATGTACAGCGGGTCGCTGCCGACGACCGAGAACGCGCGGAAGCGCGCCCTGGGCTCGAGTCCCAGCTTCTCGGCGGCATCGGCGCTCATGATGAGCGCGGCCGAGGCGCCGTCGGTCAGCGGCGAGGAGTTGCCGGGGGTGATCCGCCACTCGACGTCGGGGAATCGCTCTGCCAGCCGGTCGCTGCGGAACGCCGGGTTCAGCCCGGCGAGCGACTCCACCGAGGTGCCCGGCCGCACGGTCTCGTCGACCAGCCGGTCGATGCCCGCCACGGGCACGAGCTCCGTCGCGAACGCACCCGACTCCCCCGCCGCTGCGGCGAGCTCGTGCGAGCGCGCCGCGAACGCGTCGAGCCGCTCGCGCGAGAATCCCCACTTCTGCGCGATGAGCTCCGCGGAGACGCCCTGGCCGACGAGGCCGTCGGGATACCGTGCGTGCAGGCGCGTGCCGAACGGGTCGGCACCGGCCGCGCTGGAACCGAGCGGCACGCGGCTCATCGACTCGACGCCGCACGCGATGACGATGTCGGCCTGACCGGCGAGGATCGCCTGCGCGGCGAACGTCGCCGCCTGCTGGCTCGACCCGCACTGGCGGTCGATCGTCGTGCCGGGGACGGACTCCGGGAAGCCCGCCGCGAGCACGGCGTTGCGGGTCACGTTGTACGACTGCTCGCCGATCTGGCTGACGCACCCGCCGATCACGTCGTCGACGATGGCGGGGTCGAGGTCGTTCCGGTCGACGATCGTGGTGAGCACGCCCGCGAGCAGGTCCACGGGGTGGACTCCGCTCAGCATCCCTCCGGGCTTGCCGCGACCCACGGGCGTTCGGACGACGTCGACGATGACGGCTTCGCTGCTCATGCCCTCAGCCTACGACCGGAGCGGGGCGGGGCCGCCGTGCGGCCCCGCCCCCGCGCCATCCGCTCAGCCGACCTCGGCGACCTCGGGCACGGCCGCCGCGGCGACCTGCTCGATGCGCACGGGCTCGCGCTCGGGGAGCACGACCGGGTGCGTGCCCGCCATCGCCTCGATGACGCGGACGACCTGGCAGGAGTAGCCGTACTCGTTGTCGTACCAGACGTAGAGCACGACGTCGGTGCCGTCGGCGATGGTCGCGAGACCGTCGACGATGCCCGCGCGGTGGCTGCCGACGAAGTCGGTCGAGACGACCTCGGCCGACTCGATGTAGTCGACCTGCTGGCGCAGCGGCGAGGTCAGCGACACCTTGCGGAGGTACGCGTTCAGCGTCGCCTTGTCGGTCGGCCGCTCGAGCTGCAGGTTCAGGATCGCGAGCGAGACGTCGGGCGTGGGCACGCGGATGGCGCTGCCGGTGAGCTTGCCCTCGAGTGCGGGCAGCGCCTTCGAGACGGCCTTCGCGGCGCCCGTCTCGGTGATCACCATGTTGAGCACCGCCGAGCGGCCGCGACGGTCGCCCTTGTGGAAGTTGTCGATGAGGTTCTGGTCGTTCGTGAACGAGTGCACGGTCTCGACGTGGCCGCGCACGACGCCGTAGGCCTCGTCGATCGCGGCCAGCACGGGCGTGATGGCGTTGGTCGTGCACGAGGCGGCCGACAGGATGCGGTCGCCCGCCTCGATGTCGCCGTGGTTGATGCCGTGCACGATGTTCTTGATCGCGCCCTTGCCCGGAGCGGTGAGGAGCACCCGCGCCACGCCGGTGGACTCGAGGTGGCGGCTGAGGCCGGCCTCGTCGCGCCAGCGGCCCGTGTTGTCGACGACGATCGCGTCGGAGATGCCGTAGGCGGTGTAGTCGATCGTGCCCGGGTCGTCGGAGTAGATGACCTGGATGAGGGTGCCGTTCGCGAGGATGGTGTTCGCCTCCTCGTCGACCGTGATCGTGCCCTGGAACGGCCCGTGCACCGAGTCGCGGCGGAGCAGGCTCGCGCGCTTGGCGAGGTCGTTCTCGCTGCCCCTGCGCACGACGATGGCGCGCAGTCGCAGGCCCTGGCCGCCGCCGGCGTGGGCGATGAGGATCCGGGCCAGGAGGCGACCGATGCGGCCGAAGCCGTAGAGCACCACGTCGGTGCCGGCTGCCTCGGCGGCACCGTCGGCGTCGGCCGAGGCGGCCGGGTCGACGAGCACGGGCGCGAGCTCGGACCGCAGGAAGTCGACGAGGTCGGTCCCGGCGGGTGCGGCGTGGAACCGCGAGACGAGGCGGGCCACGTCGATCGAGGCGGGGCCCGGGGCGATCTCGGTGAGGGCCTCGAGCACGCGCATGGTGTCGGCCAGGTCGAGCTCGACGTCGCCGGCCTGCCGGGAGAAGCGGTGCGCCTTCAGCAGTTCGACCGCCGAGCGGTTGATGAGCCGCCGGCCGTGGATCGAGGTGACGACCCCGTGCCGGCGGTACAACCCGCCGATGAGCGGGATCATGCGCTCGGCGAGCTCCTCTCGGGCGATCCAATCCTCACGGCGGGCGTCGAACTCGTGGCTCACGACTCTTCCTCTCAGCCGCGGGTCGGACCTCGTCGGCCTGTTCGGGTCGCGCGCGCGGGTGGGCAGCGTCGACCACGGGGGTGTCCAAGGGGATGGTCAGATCATAGCGACCGCGGCACGGCGAGCGCGATGTACACGGCGTCCTGCGGCGGGCCTTTCGGCTGCCGCGGCGGCGAGCCGGAGGCATCCGCTCGCCCTCGGCCGGGGAGTGCGCCGGAGCGACGCGGGTGGGGCTCAGGCGGCGATGTCGTCGACCAGGGCGATGTCGTAGACCGCGATGCGCTGCGGAACGCCGTCGAACGCGGCGGCGCGCGCGTCGGAGGCGAGGTACTCGGCCTCGAGCGCACGGAAGGCGTCGGCGTCGCCGGGTGCGCTCACCGCCCAGACGAACTGGTTCGCCTCGCGGATGCCGTAGGCGAACTCGATGGCGAATCCTGCGGCGCTCCGCACGCGCGGCATCCACTCGTCCCACCACGTCACGAACGCGTCGTACTCCCCGTCGACGAGCGTGTACCGGCGCAACTGGATCGTCTTCACGCGTGCCATCCTGCCGCATGCTCGGAGCGGATGACGACGGGCCGGCGGGCTATACTCGCTCCGTCCAGGCGCCCCGATCCCCGCGATCGACGCGCGGCGCCGGCGCCCGAAAAAGGGGCGCGAAGCGTCAGGCCGCCTCGGCCGGCCCCGCGAGACACATACGGAACCGCCATCCGTCACCGTCTCGAAAGGCTCCGCCATGCCCACCGTCTCCGCGCACGTCGCCCGCACGCTCGCCGCCCACGTCGACCACGTCTTCGGCGTCATGGGCAACGGCAACGCCTGGTTCCTCGACGCGCTCGAGCGCGAGACCGAGGCGACCTTCACCGCCGTCCGGCACGAGGTCGGCGGCGTCGTCGCGGCCGATGCCCACTTCCGCGCCTCGAACCGGCTCGCCGCGGCGACCGCGACCTACGGCGCCGGGTTCACGAACACGCTGACCGCGCTCGCCGAGGCCGTGCAGGCGAAGGTGCCGCTCGTGCTCGTCGTCGGCGACGAGCCGACCTCGGGCCCGCGCCCCTGGGGCGTCGACCAGATCGCGCTCGCGTCGGGCGTCGGGGCGCGCACCTACACGGTCGGCCGAGCGGATGCCGCGGCGACGACCGTGATCGCGATCGAGCACGCCCTGGCGTACCGGGTGCCGACGGTGCTCGCGATCCCGTACGACGTCGCCGCGCTCGAGGCGGGTCCGGTCCCGTCGACCGCCGAGCCGAAGCTGCCCGCGCCGCTCGCGC
>NZ_SDPL01000279.1 GCF_004135055.1 Agromyces binzhouensis
CGCCCCGTCCGCGGCAGCACCCGCGCGCGACGACGCGCGCCGACCGGCTTCGCGCTCCGCACGGGGACCGGCCGGCGGCACGGCACCGCAGATCCAGCGATACGGCGAGGCCGTGGTCCGCGACCTGCTCGGCGCGACCTTCCTCGAAGAGGTCGAAGCGCCGCAGGCCCGATTCGGCGAGCGGGGGTAGCGCGTGTACGAGGGCATCGTCCAGGAGCTCATCGACGAACTCGGCCGCCTCCCGGGCATCGGGCCGAAGTCGGCGCAGCGCATCGCGTTCCACATCGTCCAGACCGAGCAGTTCGACGTCTCCCGCCTCGCCGAGATCCTCGTCGAGGTGCGCGACAAGGTGAAGTTCTGCGAGATCTGCGGCAACGTCGCCGAGCAGGCGACGTGCTCGATCTGCCGCGACCCGCGGCGCGACCCGAGCCTCATCTGCGTCGTCGAAGAGGCGAAGGACGTGGTGGCGATCGAACGCACCCGCGAATTCCGGGGTCTCTACCACGTGCTCGGCGGCGCGATCAGCCCGATCGACGGCATCGGCCCGGACGAACTGCGCATCCGCCAGCTCATGCAGCGCCTCGCCGACGGCACGGTCTCCGAGGTCATCATCGCGACCGACCCCAACCTCGAGGGCGAGGCGACCGCGACCTACCTCAGCCGCCTGCTCACGACCCTCGAGATCCGCGTCACGCGCCTCGCCTCCGGCCTGCCCGTCGGCGGCGACCTCGAGTACGCCGACGAGGTCACCCTCGGCCGCGCGTTCGAGGGTCGCCGCGTCGTCGGCTGACGCAGGAAGCGCCGGCCCGCGCCATCCGTTGACGCACGCGCAGCGCACCAGTAGAACGGACCCCATGAGCGCAGGGACCGACTGGGTCGCCGGATACGTCCGGGCATGGGAATCGAACGACGCCGACGACATCGCGGCCCTCTTCACGGACGACGCGGTGTACGAGTTCAACCCCGACGACCCCGACGCGCTCCGCGGCCGCGAGGCGATCGTCGCCGGATGGCTCGACTCGCGCGACGAGTCCGGCGACTGGCACTTCGACTGGGAGGTGCTCACCGAGACCGGCGACCTCGTCGTCGTGCAGGGCCGCACCGACTACCCGGCCGCGAAGCTCTACGACAACCTCTGGGTGATCCGCCTCGCGCCCGACGGCCGGGCCGCTCGCTTCACCGAGTGGTACATGGAGCGCGACCGCTAGGCGCCGTCACATGGCCGGGCGCGTATGCGCGCCGCCGTATGATGGTCCTTCCGGCGCCGGGTGAGCATTTCCCCGGCCCAGACACCCCCGGGAGCGCCCACGTGAGCTTGATCGTGCAGAAATACGGCGGTTCGTCCGTCGCCGATGCGGAAAGCATCAAGCGGGTCGCCAAGCGCATCGTCGAGACCCGCAAGGCCGGCAACGACGTCGTGGTCGCGGTCTCCGCGATGGGCGACACGACCGACGAGCTGATGGACCTCGCCGACGAGGTCACGCCGATCCAGGCGCCCCGCGAGCTCGACATGCTGCTCAGCTCGGGCGAGCGCATCTCGATGGCGCTCCTCGCCATGGCGATCAAGGCGCTCGGCCACGACGCCCGCTCGTTCACGGGCAGCCAGGCCGGCATGATCACCGACTCCACGCACGGCGCCGCGCGCATCGTCGACGTCACGCCCGTGCGCCTGCGCGAGGCGCTCGACGAGGGCGCGGTCGTCATCGTCGCCGGCTTCCAGGGCTTCAGCCGCGAATCGCGCGACATCACCACGCTCGGCCGCGGCGGCAGCGACACGACCGCGGTGGCGCTCGCCGCGGCGCTCGACGCCGACGTGTGCGAGATCTACACCGACGTCGACGGCGTGTTCACGTCCGACCCGCGCGTGGTCAAGCGGGCGCACAAGCTCGACCGGATCACCAGCGAGGAGATGCTCGAGCTCGCCGGCTCGGGCGCGAAGGTGCTGCACATCCGCGCCGTCGAGTACGCGCGACGCCACGGCGTCACGCTGCACGTGCGGTCGTCGTTCAACAACAGCGAGGGGACGATCGTCTACGACCCCGAGCGTCTTCCCGAAGGAGAAGCTGTGGAAGAGTCCGTCATCGCCGGCGTCGCGGTCGACCTGTCGCAGGTCAAGATCACGGTCGTCGGCGTCCCCGACGTGCCGGGCGCCGCGGCCAAGATCTTCAAGATCGTCGCCGGCACCAACGCCAACGTCGACATGATCGTGCAGAACGTCTCGGCGGCCGCGACCGGCCGGACCGACATCTCGTTCACGGTGCCGAAGTCCGACGGCGAGAAGGCCGTGCAGGCGCTCTCGGCCGCGCAGGAGACGCTCGGCTTCCAGTCGCTGCAGTACGACGACCAGATCGGCAAGCTCTCGCTCGTCGGCGCCGCGATGCGCTCGGCCGCGGGCATCTCGGCGCGGCTGTTCGAAGCGCTCTACGAGGCGGGCATCAACATCGAGATGATCTCGACCAGCGAGATCCGCATCTCGGTCGTCACCCGGGCCGACAGCGTCAACGCCGCCGCCCGTGCGGTGCACACCGCGTTCGACCTCGACGGCGACGACGACGCGGTCGTCTACGCCGGTACCGGGCGCTGAACCCCCGAACCGAGCGGATGCCTCGTCGCGACGCACCATGCGGCATCCGTCGACCGACTGCCGGAATATCGGCAGATCCCTGCCATTGCCGGACGATCGGCCGGCTCGGGTCCCGCACGTCGCGGAACCTCCTGAATACTTGATGGATGCCACGAGAGGAAGCACCATGGCACACGGAGTGAACATCGGCGTCGTCGGCGCCACCGGACAGGTCGGCGCGGTCGTGCGCCGGCTGCTCGAGGAGCGCGACTTCCCGGTCGCCGGCATCCGCTACTTCGCCTCGGCGCGGTCGGCGGGCTCGACCCTGCCGTGGAAGGGCGAGGAGATCGTCATCGAGGACGCCTCGACGGCGGACCCGACCGGTCTCGACATCGCGATCTTCTCCGCTGGCGCCACGCTCTCCAAGGCCCAGGCACCGCGCTTCGCGGCGGCGGGCGTCACCGTCATCGACAACTCCAGCGGCTGGCGCATGGACCCCGAGGTCCCGCTCGTCGTGAGCGAGGTGAACCCGCACGCCATCGACGAGGCGAAGAAGGGCATCATCGCGAACCCGAACTGCACCACCATGGCCGCCATGCCGGTGCTCAAGGTGCTGCACGACGAGGCCGGCCTCGAGCGACTGATGGTCTCGACCTACCAGGCCGTCTCGGGTGCGGGCCTGGCCGGCGGCGAGGAGCTCCTCGAGCAGGCGCGCGCCGCGGTCGCACAGGACGCGATCGGCCTCGTGCACGACGGCACCGCGGTGACGATGCCCGATCCGGTGAAGTTCCCGCGGCCCATCGCGTTCGACGTGATCCCGCTCGCGGGCTCGATCGTCGACGACGGCGACCTCGAGACCGACGAGGAGAAGAAGCTCCGCAACGAGAGCCGCAAGATCCTGGAGCTACCGGGCCTGCGCGTCGCGGGCACGTGCGTGCGCGTGCCGGTCTTCACGGGGCACTCGCTCTCGATCCACGCCGAGTTCGCCAACGCGATCACGCCCGAGCGCGCGACCGAGCTGCTGGCGGATGCCCCGGGCGTCGCGCTCAGCGACATCCCCACGCCGCTGCAGGCCGCGGGCACCGACCCGAGCTACGTCGGCCGCATACGCCAGGACCAGTCGGCGCCCGAGGGCAAGGGCCTCGTGCTCTTCGTCTCGAACGACAACCTGCGCAAGGGCGCGGCGCTGAACGCGGTGCAGATCGCGGAACTCGTCGCGGCGAAGCTGCCGGCGTCGGTCTGATCCACCTCACGGGACCCGGTCGTCGTCGAGGCGGCCGGGTCTCGTGCTGTCCGGGCGTGTGCGCTCGGCCGCGTGCGGGCGAGTTCAGCCCCCGAGATCGAGCCGCGCCGCGACGTCCTGGTGGGCGAGGCGGCGCAGCGCGAGGATGACCGGCTCGTACAGCGCGGTGCCGAGCACCGTGTACTCGATGGCGGCGCGCGGCTCCGCCGGCATCCGTCCGACGTCGTAGGCCGCGAGCTCGCGCAGCGAGCGCCCGTAGGCGAGCAGGCGCTCGGGGCTGATCGGGAGCCCCGCGTCCTCGGCGGCGGCCAACGCGGTCTCGAGCTGCGCGACCGCGGGGAACCTCGGGTCGAACACCTGGCCCAGTGCGTCGAGCGCCGCGCGGGCCCGGGGGTACGGGTCGGGGTCGC
>NZ_SDPL01000028.1 GCF_004135055.1 Agromyces binzhouensis
CGCGCCGAAGCGAGAGCGCTCCCGAGCCCGCGCCGCGGGCGCGGAGGCCTCGGCGTCCCGCTCGGCGGCGCGCGCAGCGGAGCCGCGATCGCTGAAGCTCGATGTCCGCGACCTCGCCTCGATCTACCTCGGCGGCGTGCGGCCCTCGGTCCTCGCGCGCGCCGGTCGCATCACGGCCTCCTCGAACGGCGCGCTCGAACTCGCCGACCGCATGTTCGCCTCGACGCGGGCACCGCACCTCAGCATCTGGTTCTGACGCTCAGGCGGCGTCCTGTCGCGGGAAGATCACCTTCTCCACGATGATGATGAGCGACGCGGCGACCGGGATGGCCACGAGCGCACCCAGCACACCGCCCAGCGTGCCGCCGGCGACCGCCGCGATCACGACGAGCGCGCCCGGCACCGCGACCGCACGGCTCATGATCCGCGGGCTGAGCACGTACGCCTCGAGCTGCATGTAGACGACGTAGTAGATCGCCGCGGCGAGACCCGTCGCGGGCGAGGCCGCGAGGCAGATCAGCGAGATGATGATGGCGCCGGTGAGCGTGCCGACGAGCGGCACGAGCGAGCCGAGGAACGCGATGAAGGCCAGCAGGATCGGCGCGGGCGCGCCGATGATCGTGAGGAACACGAGGCTCAGCACCGCGTTCACCGAGGCGAGGCTGATCTGTCCGATGACGTAGCGACCGACCGATCCGGTGATCTCCTGCGAGACGTCGAGGAATCCGTTGCGCGACGACGCCGGGACGAAGCGCGACGCGTAGCGCTTCATGGCGGCGAGGGAGGCGAGGAAGTACAAGGTCAGGATCAGCACGATCGTCGCGCCCGTGAATCCCCCGGCGATGCCGGCGCCGACCGCGAGGATGCCGCCCGTGAGGGCCCCGATGTTCGCCGGATCGGCGAACCAGTCGCCGATCCCGGCGATCGAGTCCGAGAGCCAGGTGGTGCTGCCGGTGATCGACCCGATCCAGGCGACGAGGTCGCTGTCCTGGAAGTCCTCGACGATCTGCTCCCAGTTCGTGACGATCTCGGTGATCTGCGTCACGACGATCGGCACGATCGTGGCGATGAGCCCGATGAAGATGCCGATGACGAACGCGAACACGATGAGGATCGCGACCCAACGCGGCATCCCCCGGCGTTGGAGCCAGCTCACGATGGGGTCGAGGCCGAGCGCCAGGAACAGGGCGAGCGCGATATACAGGATGACGGTGCTGAGCTGGCCGACGATGCCGCCGACGAACAGGGCCAGCAGTACGCCGATCGCACCGACGAAGCCGATCCGGAAGGCCCTGACGCGCACTTCGGGCGCGCTCGGATCGCGATCCGCCGTCACGTCGGCGTGCACGGGCGGTTCGGGGTTGCGGATGGCTCCGGCCACGCGTCTCCACATGGTTGCGACGCTACGCCCGGGGCCCGCGCGGGCACGGTCGGCACGCCGCGCCGGTGCGCGCCACTGCCTGCGGCATCACCGTGCCGCTGCGAGGGATCGCCACCGCGCTACCCGATGAGTCCGGTGGCCGCTGCGACGCCGACGGCGATCGCGATGCCGACGCCGAGCACTCCGAGCACCATGCCGGCGAGGCCGGCGTGCCGCCGCGCGCCGGTGCCCGCATCCGACTCCCCGCTCGCCCGAGCCCACACGGGGAGGCGACCCTTCCGCACCTGCGTCTGGAGGATCATGAGGCGGATGAGGTCGCGCATGGTGCTCGCGACGTCGTGGGCGTTCGGACGAACGGCGGGATCGTCCGCGGTCATCGCGCCGAGGATCGAGCGCCATTCGGCGCTGAGGTCCTCGGGGATGGCGGGCGGTCGGTGCAGCCGTGCGAGTGCGGCCTCGATCGGCGTGCCCGTGTACTCGCGTTCGCCCTTGAGCGACTCGAGGAGCACGAGGCCGAGCGAGTAGATGTCGGTGGCCGCGGTCACCTCCTCGCCGCGCGCCTGCTCGGGCGAGATGTAGGCGGCGGTGCCCATGATGGTGCCGTGGCCGGTGAGCCGCGTCCCGTCGACGAACTGCGCGACGCCGAAGTCGGCGAGTCGGGTCATCAGCGTGTACCCGAAGGTGGGCACCTCGCTGATCAGGATGTTCTCGGGCTTGATGTCGCGGTGGATCACCCCGCGGCCGTGCACGTAGCTGAGGACGTCGGCGACCTGCGCGCCGATGTCGGCCACCTGGCGGGGCTTGAGCGGGCCCTCGGCGATGCGATGCGCGAGCGAGAGCCCGTCGATGAGCTCCATCACGAGGTACCGGCGCTCGATGCCCGCGTGCATGAGGCGTCCGGCATCGTGGACGGGCACGAGTCCGACGTGGGTCAGGCCGCTCAGGAGGTTGATCTCGCGCTCGCGTCGCTGCTGGTCGGCGACCGTCTCCTCCGCCTCGCGGAAGAGCTTGACGGCGACGTGGCGGCCGAGTTCGTTGTCGCGCGCACGGTAGACGTCGGCCATGCCTCCGGAACCGATGTGCTCGAGGAACTCGTACCGCGGCGCGGAGTCGGCGACCGGCGCGGGTTCCTGTGCAGGCGCGTCGTACCCGGGTGCCGGAGCCGGCCTCGGGGTCATCGACGGCACGACGGGCATCGCGCCCGGGTCGGTGCGGACACTCGGGTCGCCGTAGGGCGCCCGCCCCGGATCGGTGCGGGTCGCGGCGTCGGCACGATGCGTCGGATCGGTGCGGACGCCGACACCGGGCATGCCGGCAGGCCCTGGGCCGGGCGACGAGGCGGGACCGTCGATGGGGGCAGACCCGTGCATTCGCGGCCTCTTCTCCTCGGCCTCGCGGCCGCTTCATGTGTTGTGGCGATTTTCGCTAGTTTATCTAACTAGCATCTCGGCGGACAACTCCTTCCGAGAAGTATCAGCGAAGGGGGCTCGCGCAACAATTCCGGCCGAAAGGCTTGACAGGCGGAGAAAAGTGGTCGCGTGCGACGCGTCAGGAGCCGGTGGCCGACCTGGCTGCATCGATCGCGGTCACCTGCGCCGCGGGGGCCTCGTCGCCGGCCGCGTCCTGGACGCTGTCGACCGCATCGCGCATCGAGTCGAGGAAGTCGAGGACGACGACCGCTTCTTCGCTGTCGAGGCCCTCTGCGACCTCGATCATCCGCCGGTGCATCTCGCCGAGCGTCGCCCGGACCTCGTCGTCGCTCGCGATCGTGGGCGCGATGACGAGCGCGCGCCGATCCGTCGGATGCGGCCTCCGCTCGACGTGCCCGCTGCGCACCAGGCGATCGATGAGGACGGTCGTCGATGCGGACGAGATCCCGAGGTGGGCGGCCAGGTCCTTGGGGCTCACCGATCGCCCCTCGCCCTCGCGCTTCAGCAGGTAGCGGATGGCGAGCAGGTCGGTCTCGCCCATCTTCATCGCCGACCGCGTGCGACGACGCATCGCCGCCTCGGCCGCGCGATAGTCGCGCAGCGCGTTCAGGACCGCGACCCCTCGTCGGGTGCGATCGGCGGAATACCAGTACCCCGATGATCGCTTGTCAGACATCCAGCTGATACTACAGGATCTTGATACTAGATTCTCTAGCGAACCTCGCGCGTACTGCTCCTGCGCGACGGCAGCGACCCGTCAGAACGAGTGCAGGTACACCCACGGCAGGCGATCCATCATCAGCCGATGGCGAGGGCCGTCTGCGTCGGGCCCGTCGTCGGGCACCGCCCGATGCGCGCGGTCGTCGGTGTGGAAGTGCTCGTCCTCCTGCCAGTACAGCGTCGTCCGGTCATCGTCGAACCGCCCGACGTACGCACGCAGTTCGTGCGCGTCGAGCATCGCGATCGCCGTGTCCACGTCGGGCGTGTCCCGGAGCTCGTGCAGCGTGACCCAGGTCGGCGGGAACAGGGTCATCGCGCCGTCGGCGTGGTGCTCGAGGGCATCGGTCGGCGTCAGCCACTCGGCCTGGACCAGTTCGTCGGCCGCCAGCCTGATCTCGGACGCGGACGCGGGGGCGCGCGCCGCGAAGAAACGCGTGCGCATGCGCTTCGGCACCCCCTTCGGCGGGCTCCAGAGCGCGAACTCGACGAGGTCGTCGGCGACGAGCTCCAGGCCGACCTCCTCGAACGTCTCCCGCACGGCGGCCCGGCGCGCCGCGGCCGCCGAGTCGATCGGATCGCCCGCGGCATCCGCCTCGTCGACCGCGCCGCCCGGGAACACCCACGCTCCGGCGAACGATCCGCGGTGGGTCCGTTCCCCGAGGAGCACCTCGACCCCGCGCGAGCCCTGCCGCAGGATCACCACCGTGGCAGCCGACCCGACGGTCGGTTCGCCATCGGAATCCACCTCGACGTGCATGCCGATCAGGATACGCAGGATACGCGGGTGGCTACACTTCGGACATGGTCGAGACCGCCGATGCTCCCCCGCTCCCCGACGGCGTCACCCTCGTCCGCGCGCCGAACCCGGGGCCCATGACGCTCGACGGCACGAACTCCTGGGTCCTCCGCGCCGAGGGCGCGGGCGCCGCGGTCGTCGTCGACCCGGGGCCGGCGGATGCCGCGCACCTCGCGCGCCTCGCCGAGGGCGGCGTGGCACTGGTGCTCATCACCCACCGCCATCCCGACCACACCGACTCCGTCGACGCATTCGCCGAACTCACCGGCGCCCCCGTGCGGGCGATCGACCCGGCCTGGTGCCGCGGCGCCGACCCCCTCGCCGACGGCGAGGTCATCGACGAGGGCGGATTCCGACTGGAGATCCTGGCCACGCCCGGCCACACCTCCGACTCCATGTGCATCGTCCTCCGCAGCGAGGGCGGCGCACCCCTCGGAGTCCTCACGGGCGACACCGTGCTCGGTCGCGGCACCACGATCATCGCCCATCCCGACGGCGCGCTGGGCCCGTACCTCGACGCACTCGACCGGCTGCTGACGATCGGCATCGCCTCAGGTCCGGTCGTCGTGCTGCCCGGTCACGGTCCGGCGCTCCCCGACCTCGCCGCGATCTGCGACGCCTACCTCGCGCACCGCGCCGAGCGGCTCGACCAGGTGCGCGCCGCACTCGCCCGCCTCGGCGACGCCGCGACCGCCGAGGCCGTCACCGACGCGGTGTACGCCGATGTCGACCCCGCCGTGCGGGGCGCCGCCAAGGCATCCGTCAGGGCGCAGCTCGACTACCTCCGCGGCGCCTGACGCGTTCGGCTCAGTCCCGGGCGGCCGGCTCCAGCGCCGTGCCCGTGTCGTCGACGTACTGCTGGTGCAGGTGCACCGGCTCCGCCGGCTTCTCGCCGGCGCGCTTGCGCTTGCGCGCCGCGGCGGCGAGGTTCAGCGCCTCCACGAAGATCGCGAACGCCATCGGCACGTAGATCAGCGCCTTGTCGATCTTGAAGCCGAAGCCGTCGGCGATGAGGAACACGCCGATGAGCAGCAGGAACGACAGCGCGAGCATCTTCACGGTGGGGTGCTTGTTCACGAACGAGAAGATGTATCGCGCCGCGAACAGCATGATGCCGAACGAGAGCACGACGACCGTGATGATCACGATCATGTTCTCGGTCATGCCGACCGCGGTGATCACCGAGTCCAGCGAGAACACGATGTCGAGCACGAGGATCTGCGCGATGACCGCGCCGAAGGTGGCGGTCCCGGCGCCGGTCGTGTGCTCCTCGTCGCCCTCGAGCTTGTGGTGGATCTCGGTGACGGCCTTGTAGACGAGGAAGAGCCCGCCGGCGATCAGGATCAGGTCGCGGCCCGAGAAGCCCATGCCGAACAGCTCGAACAGGTCCGTCTTCAGGCTGATGACCCAGCCGGCGGCGAACACCAGGCCGACGCGCATGAGCATCGCGAGCGTGAGCCCGAGGTTGCGCGCCCGCGCCTGCTGCTCGACGGGCAGCTTCGCGGCGAGGATCGAGATGAAGATGACGTTGTCGACGCCGAGCACGACTTCGAGCACGAACAGGGTGAGGAACACGGCCAACAGGTCGGGCGTGAACTCGAGGGAGAAGTCCATGAGCCCATTCTCACCCGAGCCAGGGCCGTCCCCATGCCGGGCCACGCATGGAATCAGTCGAGATCGTCGATGTCGCCGTCCAGCGAGAGCGGCGGGATCGCGGTGCCGAGCGGATGGCGCATCCACACCTGCCGTGTGCGACGGTGCTCCTCGCGGGTGCTGAAGCGGTAGAGCTCGGTGCGGGCCCGGACCGACCGAGGTCGCGCACCGCCGAAGGGATCGTGGTCGAGCAGGCGCAGGGTCGCGGCGTCCGCCTCGAGCAGCCGCTCGAGGAACCGCCGGAACCACGGCTCCTCGATGCGGCCGAGCGGGAGGAACCACATGAGCCAGTCGAGCCTCAGGTGGTACGGCGCGAACTGACGCGGGATGCGACGCGGATCACCGGGCTTGCCCTTGAACGCGTACTCGACCCATTCCGCGGACGGATCCCGCGGGTCGTCGGCCGTGCCCTCGACGACGACCTCCACGCGCTGCCGGGTCACCGACCCGAAGGCGCCGTATGCGTTGACCAGCATGTACCGGTCGAAGCTCGCGTTCATCAGCTGCCGCTTCGAGAACAGGTTCATGAGCGGATGGCGGCTGAGCCAGAGGATGAACGCGGCGACGAGCAGCACGATCGCGACCCACCACGGCGGGCTCGCGGCATCCGTCGGCACCTCGATCGCGTCGAGCGGCAGCCACGGCAGGAGCCACTGCACGACTCCGTCGCCGACGGCCCCGAAGGCGAGCACGATGGTGATCCAGTTCAGCCAGGCGAAATTGCCGGTGATCACGAGCCAGAGCTGCGTGCCGATGATGATCGCCGCGGCGACCGTGCGAACGGGCTGCGGCGCGAACAGCAGGAAGGGCACGACCAGCTGGGCCGTGTGGTTGCCCACCACCTCCAGCCGGTGGAACCACCTCGGCAGGAGGTGCGCCTGCCGACTGAGGGGCCCGGGCATCGGTTGGGTCTCGTGGTGGTAGTACAGGGCGGTGAGGTCGCGCCAGGCCCGATCGCCGCGGATCTTGATCATGCCCGCGCCGAACTCGAGCCGGAACACGAGCCACCAGACGAGCACGATGGTCGGGAGCGGCGCGGGCACCTCCCGCGACCCGAGGAACGCGACGAGGAACCCGGCCTCGCAGAGGAGCATCTCCCACCCGAAGCCGTAGAACGTCTGGCCGACGCTCACGATCGAGAGGTACAGCCCCCACATCGCGAGGAACGCGAGCATCGGCACCCAGGGCGGGCCGAGCTGCGGCAGGCCGACGACGACGGATGCCGCGAGCACCATGCCGACGGCGCAGACGGCGACGAGCCGGGAGTCGCGATAGGCCCATCGCCGGAAGATCGTCGGGCCGAGGAACCCGCGGCGCCGGGTGCGCGCCAGCCGCCCGACCTTCTCGCCGGCGCGCTCGGCGCGCTCGCGGACGCGCCGTTCGGCGTCATCGACCGCGCGCAGGAGGCTCGGAACGGGCAGGAGCCCGTGTTCCCCCAGCAGCGGACGGAACTGCTTCAGCGTCGAGAGGAAGGCGACGAGGAACAGGGCGGCGATGCCGCGCTGGAGGACCTCGCGCGCGAGGTCGGCGTCGCGGGCGTCGAACCAGGCGAACCAGGCGGACCAGTCCACGTCGTCACGCTAGCCCGCAGCGCCCGGGGCCATCCGGGCCGAACGGCCCCTCAGTCCGGTGGATTCTCGGGGTCGACGGACTCGATCGTGTCCTCCTCGACCTCGTTGTCGGCCTCGAGGTCGTCGGCGTCCGGGACGGGCTCGGGGCCGGTGTCGCCGACCCCGCCGGCGGCCGTCCGCTCGGCGTCCTCGGCCTCGCGCTCCGCCCTGCCGATGTCGGGGAAGGCGGCTCCGAGTCCGACCGTGTTGATGGTGCCGGTGAGGTCCGGGCTGTCGGGGTTGAGGTCTCCTGCGGGGCCGAGTCGGTCCTTCGCCTCCCAGGGGTTCAGCGGGTCGCCGTTCATGTCGTTCTCCTCCCGGCCGGTGGTGCTCCGGATCGCGGTCGCCGATCGCGGTCCGTCACCTCAACGTTCCTCCCGGATCCGGGGCGAGTCAACGGGTTGCGGCGGCGTGGTGGGTCGGCGCGCAGCAGCGCCCCGGGGCCGGAGCTCCGGGGCGCTGCGGGCGGTGCGGGTCAGGCGACGAGGGCGACGCCCGCGTTCCAGCCGACCTTCTCCTGGACGGCGAGCGTGAGCTGCAGGAACCCGACCGACTCGAGCTCGCGGGCGCGCGAGAGGGCGCCGGCGTCGACGGCGTTCACGCCGCCGGCGCGCACGATGTCGATGAGCGCTCGCTTGGCGAGCTCGTCGTCGCCGGCCACCAGGACGGTCGTGGGCTGGGCGCCGCCGACGGTCTTCGCGGCGAGCGTCGCGGCGAAGTTGGTGTTGAAGGCCTTGAGCACGCGCGACTCGGGGAGCGCGGCGGCGATCACCGCGGCGGCCGACCCGTCGGCCGGGACCACGAGGGAGTCGAAGGTCTCGAAGTTCAGGGGGTTCGTGATGTCGACCACGACCTTGCCGGCGAGCTGCTCGCGCCGCGCCTCGATGATCTCGGCGACGGCGGGGTACGGCACGGCGAGGACGACGATGTCGCCCGAGATCGCCTCTGCCGCGTCGCGGCCCACGTACTCGACGGTGTTCCCTCCGGCCGCCACGATGCCGCCGATGGCGGTGCCCATGTTGCCGTTCCCGATGATGCTGACGGTCGTCATGATGTCCTTCCCGCGCCATCCGGCGCGATTACTTGTTGCGACAACCAACACGATAGCGCGATTCAGTTGTCGCGTCAACTGAATGTGCGAGAATGATCGACATGACGGATGACACGCGCTGGCTCGACACCGAGGAATCCGCCGCCTGGGTGCGTCTCATGGCGCTCACCGAACTCCTCCCCGGCGTGCTCGACCAGCAGCTCCTGCAGGACGTGCAGCTCACCCACTTCGAGTACGCCGCACTGATGGCACTCGCCGCCGCGCCGGAGCGGACGATGCGCATGACGGCACTCGCCGCCCGCACGAACGCGACGCTCCCACGGCTGTCCCACGTCGCGCGTCGACTCGAGGATCGCGGGCTGATCCGGCGATTCCCCTGTCCGACGGACCGCCGCGCGACCAACGCGACGATCACCGACGCCGGACTCGAGCTCATCGACGACGCGGCACCGGGTCACGTCGAGACCGTCCGGCAGTACGTGCTCGACGCACTCTCCCCCGAGCAGCTGCGACAGCTCTACGAGATCGCCGGCGCGGTGCTCAGCCGCCTCGATCCCGACGAGCGGCTCACCGCCACCGCCTGCCAGTTCAGCGAGGGCCCCGCGATCGCACGCGCCGGCTGAGCCGCGCGCGGAGCCGCCGGCACACGCCCCCTGTACGAGGGTCGTGGCCGCGAACGCACGTCGATAGCATGAGCAGCATCCTGACCCGAGGGACGGCCCACGGCCCCCCGGATCACCTGTGCTCGGGAGGCCCCGATGAACGTGGTTCGATCACTTGGGACGGTCGCGGCGGTTTCCGCGGCACTCATGCTCGGAATCGGGGCGACGGCGTTGAGCGCCGCGGGCACCGGCGACGAGACGCTCCGGCTGCATCTCGGCAGCGACGGCACCCGATTCGTGTACAGCAACGACGGCGATCCGATCACCCAGACCATCGCGGCCCAGAAGAACTGCCGGATCACGGTGAACGGCCCACTGGCCGCGATCAGCGGCAGCGATCAGGGACCGGGGATGAAGGACGGGTCCATCGGCATCAAGACCGGCGGCTCCACCGGAGTGCCCTGCTCGCGCGTCGACGCCACCGAGGAGCTGACGGTGAGCCTCGAGGGGGTGCCCGATGCCGTGTTCGCCTCACTCGACCTGGAGTTCAAGGGCGCGGTGCAGGTCGACGTCATCGTGTCGAAGGCCGGCACCGAGGTCGACACCTTCCAGGTCCGCGCCGGCGGCGGCATCGTGCCCGGGGAGGGCGTCGACGGGAGCGCAACCGCGCCGTACACGGCGACCGCGACGAGCGCCGAGCCGATCGCCAACTGCCGGAACGCCTCCGACGCCGGGCCGGACGCCGGCCCGCTCGACAACTGCTACCTGACCATCGAGCCGTCGGCGTCGTTCGATGCCGTGACCTTCCACCCTGTGAGCGGCGAGGTGTCGCTCGAGGGCAGCTCCGACTTCGGCGACGACCCGGCGTTCGACACGATCTTCACGCTCGAGGGGTTCACCGGCGAGCTGGGCTGCACCCCGGAGAACAGCACCGCGACGATCGACCAGGGCACCGTCTACGGCACCTTCACGCGGCTCGAGAACACCGACGGATCCGACTGCGTGCTGAAGCCGTACACGCTCACCGCCGACGTCGGCGCGGGCACGCTGAGCTTCGTGCCGGTCGACGTCGATCCCCCGCAGCCCGCCGCGTACAGCGGCACCGTGAAGTTCGCCCCGCAGAACTCGTCCAACCCGTTCACCAGCCACCTGGAGTACGACCAGGACGACGACGGCCCGCTGGACTTCGTGTACATGCCCTGGTGCACCGGCGACCCGTTCGCCACACCGGATTCGCCCGGCTCGATCGACACCTCCGTGATCCCGTCCGGTCACACCTGGTGCATCGTCTCGGAGGGCACGACGATCTACTCCGCGACGCAGACCCGCACCGCATGGGACGTCGTCGGAATCGGCGACCCGAAGATGCGCTGACCGGTCCGTCCGGCCGTCACCCCCGGAGGCTCGGCGTGGTGCCCACCACGCCGAGCTCACGGAGCTGGTGCTCCGCCTCGGCGCGGATCGGCTCCGCCACCGCCGCGTCCTCGATGAGGTCGGCCTCGATGAGCTGGAGCTGGGCGACCTCGAAGGCCAGTCCCTGCTCGCGAGCCTGAGCGAGCCCGCCGGAGACCGCATCGCGTGCCTCCGCGGCGCGACCGAGCGCGGCCAGTGCCAGCGCTCGCGTCCGCGCGATGGTGCTGCCGTAGAGTTCGGCCTCGCCGCCAGCCCCGTGCTCGGTCTCGGCCAACGTGTCGAGCGCATCCTCCGGCCTCCCGGCGAGCACGAGCCCGTGGGCGATGAGGATCCCGGCCTCGATCGCCGATTGGACCTGGCCCGTCCGGACCGCCTCCTCGCGGAGGGCCACCATGCGCTCCATCGCCCCGTCGTCGCCCCGGAGCAGCTGCAACCGCGCCAGCTGGATCTCGGCGAAGATCGCGGCATCCACCAGGCCGTGCGCGCGCAGCACCCGAACCGAGGGGACGAGCACCTCCTCGGCTTCGTCGAACCGCGCCTGGCTGACGAGCACCTCGCCGATGTTCGCCCCGCAGGTCGCCGCCTCCGCTTCGTTGCCGGCCCGGAGGAACGCGTCCCGGGCGCGGGCGTAGAAGCCGACGGCGTCCTCCCACTCGCCCTGCCAGTAGGCCTGTCCCCCGAGGTTGTTCGTCACGACCGCCGTGCCCGGAAGGTCGCCGAGCTCCTCGTAGATGGCGAGGGCGCGCTCGCCGTACACCGCCTTCGAGGACTGGCCGAGCATCACGTAGGCCGCGTCGAGCACCTGGTAGGAACGGGCCAGGGCCTCCCGCTCGCCCGAGGCCTCGGCCTCCACCATCGCCTGCTCGGCGAGGCGAACCGCTGCGGGCATGTGCTCCTGCAGTTGCCGGATCTGGGCGTTCAGGGCGTTGAGCCGGGCGGTCGCGCGGAGTGCCTCGGCGCTCCCGATCTCCGCGACGAGGTGGCGACCGATCGTCAGGTCCCGGTACGCGGTGACGTAGGAGCCCGTACGCGCCCGCGCGCGGGCTCGCTTGAGCAGGACGTCGGCGGAGCGGATGGGATCGTCCCGGACGAGGCGGCTCGCCTGCCGGTACGCCTCGACGGACTGCTCGAAGAGGCCGGCGAGCTCGAGCACGTCGCCGAGGGCCTCCGACACGTCGGCGACCTGGGCGGGCGCGAGGTCCGGGACGTACCGTGAGGCGTTCAGGGCGCGCCGGTAGAAGGTCGCCGCTTCGAGGTTCGCGTAGATCTCCTTGGCGCGTTCGCCCGCCTCGCGCGAGGACGCCCACGCCTCGGGCCACCGGTGGGCCTCGGAGTAGTGGATCGACAGGAGCTCCACCTGACCGGAGGGGTGGTCGCCGGATGAGGCGGCGATGGCGTCGCCGACGCGCGCATGCAGCTCCCGACGCGTCTTGAACGGCAGGCCCGCGTACGCCACGTCCCGGATCAGGCTGTGCTGGAACTGCACCCATCCGCCCGAGTCGACGGAGAGGAAGCCGCCGAGGCGCCGCAGCGTCTTCACCTGCCGGCTCGGCTCCGCCGCGGGGCTGCCGAGGACGGCCGGGATGTGCTCCTGCCGGAAGCCGGCGCCCAGCACCGCGAGGCGTCGGAGGAGGTTCCGGTCGGTCGGCGGGAGCCGGTCGATGCGGGCGGCGATCAGGCCCTCGACGGACTGCGGGAGGTAGTCGACCGCGGCATCCGCGCGCAGGACCTGGAGCAGTTCGAGCAGGAACAGCGGGCTCCCCTCGGCCCGGGCGGCGAGCGTGTCCACCTGGCTGGGGAGCAGCGGGGTGTCGGCGGTGGCGCGCTGGATGAGCTCCCTCGCGTGGGCGGCGTCGAGCGGCGGAAGCTCGACGTGCGTGACCGCCGCACCGTCGACCGGGACGTAGCCCCCTCCTCCGGGCTGGCGACTGACGATGACCAGCCAGGGCATGGGCTCGATCTCGGAGACGATCGTCGTGAGCAGCTCGCCGGATGCCTCGTCCATCCACTGCCCCTCCTCGATGAGGAAGAGCGTGGGCCGGTCGTTCGTGGCGCGCAGGAGCGTGGAGACCGCCGAGCGCGTGCGCGACGGCCGGAACTGGTCGTCCAACTGGGCGACCTCGGGCGACTCGGGCAGCGTGAGTCCGAGCGGCGTCGCGATCAGGGCCAGCCACGGCAGGAGATCGGGAGCTCGGGTCCGCACCAGTTCGGTGAGCGTGGCCTCGGTCGCCTCGGGGTCGAGTCCCTCGAGCCCCCAGGCCGCTCGGAGCAGGGTGCGGAACGGGAAGTACGGCGTCGCGGTCTGGTACAGCCGGCACTCGGTGCTGATCACGCGCTCGGGCTGCGCCGTCTCGAGCAGCTCCTGCAGGAGCCGGGACTTGCCCATCCCAACCTCGGCGGTGATGTCCACGACCCCGCCGCGGCCCGCACGCGCGTCGGCCCACGCGCCGGTGAGGAGCGCCAACTCCGCATCGCGGCCGATCAGCGGCGTTCCGGAGGCTCGCCCCGACATCCGGCTGCCCTCGGGTTCGCCCACGGAGAGTGCCTGAATCGGCTTCTGCTTGCCCTTGACGGTGAACGGCTCGGGCTCGCGGACCTCGAAGGTCGTCCGTGATCCGTCCACGACGTCGCGCGTGGCGTAGACCTCTCCCGCCGGTGCCTTGTCCATGATGCGGGCGGCGAGGTTCACCGCGTCGCCCATGATCGTGTAGGTGCGCCGGTAGGCGGGCCCGACCGCTCCCGCGAAGACGTGTCCCCAGCTGATGCCGATCTGCATCGGCAGCTCGGCCGGTGCGCCGACGCGGATGTCCCGGGCGGCGAGGAGCATCTGCTCCTCGTTGTTGCCGGCCGTGTCTGGCACGCCGGCCGTGAGGATGATCTTGCCGCCGTCGGGTGCGATGTCGGTGGCGAGGAACGTGACGCCGTGCGCGTCGGCATGCTGCTGGACCGCGGACACCAGCTCGTCCAGGACCGCGGCGGCGTGGTCCGGGTCGTCCGCGACCAGTCGATCGAAGTCGACGTAGTGCAGGAAGGCGATGGCGGCCGGCCGGTGCTCCGGATCGATGGTGCCGCTCAGCAGCGTCTGACGGAGTCCGACCGGGATGAACTGCTCGAGGTCGACCGTCGGGGTCTGGGCGGCGAGGAATCCGGACTGCTCGACGTGCGGGGCGCGTCTCAGCAGCCTGCCGGGCCCCCGGGCGGCCCCGACGCACGCTCGGGGCAGCAGTGCCGCGGTCTCCGGGCTGAGCATGATCTGGGAGGCGGAGGCGGCGGCCTCCATCTGCACGGTGCGCGTCGCGGCAGGACCGGCGACGATGAACTCGCGGTGCGACCCGCCGACGAGGAAGAAGTCGAACGTGCCGCTGTGGATCCCGACCGACATGCGCAGCGACACCGTGCCGGCGCTCGTCGCGAACCCGTCGATCCGCCGCAGCTCGGCGCGCATGTCGTGGGCCGCGACCGCCGCGCGCACGTGATGGTCCTCGCCGGTGAAGAGCAGCAGCTGCGCATCGCCGCCGAACTTGAGCAGGTTGGCGCCGAAGGCGTAGGCGGCCGGGAGGAGTCGATCGAAGGTGCCGTCGATCACCTCCGTGACCTCCTCGGCGCCGACGTTGCCGTGCCGGGCGAGGCGCTCCGACATCCGGGTGAAGCCCGAGATGTCGACGAGCACCATGGTGCCCTCGACCGCCTGGTGGAGTCGCCCCGGGGTCTCCTCGTCCCAGTAGCGCACGAGGCGCGGCACGTACGGCTGGAGGACGCCGGTCGTGTCGGTGTCCGACGGGTCGTCCGTGCCGGCCGGATTCATCGCGCCGTCACGGGACCGCGGTCGACATCGCAGCCACCCGCGCGCGCGGGACCGTATGCCGCGTGGGTGTCGAGGAACACGATGCCTCCTTCGCATCGGGGGATGCCGTCCGCTTGACCAAATCTATCGCGACACCTCGCGCTGCCGTGAGCAGCGCTGCCGTGAGCCGCATCCGCCCCGCCGCCGCTCCGCGCGGCGCAGGCTGGGCCCATGACCGATCGAGAGACCCCACCCGTCCAGCCCATCGACGCAGAACTGACCAGGCGGCTCTTCCACGAGCGCATCATCGTCCTCGGCGACGAGCTCGACCAGGCCGGCGGCAATCGCATCTGCGCGCAGCTCGTCGCGCTCGCCGCCGACGACCCGCGCCGCGACATCCGCTTCTGGATCAACTCGCCCGGCGGCTCGGTTCCCGCGATGCTCGCGATCCACGACGTGATGCGCGCGATCCCGAACGACGTCGCCACCATCGCCGTCGGCATGGCGGCGAGCGCGGGGCAGTTCCTGCTCACCGCCGGCACGCCCGGCAAGCGCGCGGCGCTCCCCCACTCGCGGATCCTCCTGCACCAGGGTTCCGCGGGGATCGGCGGCACGGCGGTCGACGTCGAGCTCCAGGCCGACGACCTCAGGCACACGCGCGACACCGTCCTCGGCCTGATCGCCCGCTACACGGGACAACCGGTCGAGCGGGTCCGTGAGGACTCGCTGCGCGACCGCTGGTACACCGCCGACGCGGCCGTCGACTATGGATTCATCGACCACGTGACCGAGCGGCTCGACGAGCTGTTCCCGCTCGAGCCGCGCGCCGTCGCGGGCCTGGGGGTGTCGGCATGACCTCCTACACGATCCCCTACGTGGTCGAGAAGCGCGGCGGCGTCGAGCGCTCGCTCGACGTGTACAGTCGCCTCCTCTCCGAGCGCATCGTCTACCTCGGCACCGAGATCGACGACGGCGTCGCGAACGTGCTGATCGCGCAGCTCCTCCACCTCGCCTCCGAGTCGGGCGAGTCGCCGATCAGCCTCTACGTGAACTCGCCCGGCGGCTCGCCGAGCGCCGCCCTCGCGGTGTACGACACGATGCGGCACATCCGGCCGGATGTCGCGACGACGTGCGTGGGACGCGCGGGCGGCCCGGCCGCGGTGCTGCTCGCGGGCGGTGCGCCCGGGAAGCGCTCGATGCTGCCGCACGGCACGGTGACGCTGCACCAGCCGTCGACGCAGGGCCGCGGCACCGTCCCCGACCTGATCCTGCACGCCGACGAGGTGCTGCGCGTGCGCGCGGAACTCGAGGCGGCGCTCGCCGCGGACACGGGGCGCTCGGCCGCGGCCATCCGCGTGGACACCGACCGCGACCTGATCCTCACGGCGCAGGCGGCGGTCGACTACGGCCTCGCCGACCACGTGCTCGACGCCCACCTCACGGTCCCTGCCCCGCGCGGAGAGGCGAGATGACGCGAACCGCGCTTCCGGCGCCCGGCGAGCGCGTTTCGCGTCATCTCGGGGCGGGGCGACGGAGGTGAGGAGGCGTCAGGCGGCGAGGAGGTAGGCGTC
The DNA here is from genome assembly GCF_004135055.1 of Agromyces binzhouensis. Taxonomy (GTDB): domain Bacteria; phylum Actinomycetota; class Actinomycetes; order Actinomycetales; family Microbacteriaceae; genus Agromyces; species Agromyces binzhouensis. Next base: position 16,012 of record NZ_SDPL01000028.1, read on the forward strand.
GACGGGGGCGATCGGGGTGACGAGGGCGGCGAGGGCGGCCCGCGCGGCCCGGGGATCAGGCGCGACCGGTGCGACCGGCGCGACCGGTGCGACC
>NZ_SDPL01000280.1 GCF_004135055.1 Agromyces binzhouensis
GAGCACGCGGGCGCGTCGGCCCGCCTCCCCGCCAAGCGCCGCCGCCCCGCCGAGCGCCGCCGCCGCGACATCCTGACCCCGCGCACTAGGCTGGCCGGGTGACCGGGTCTGCTGCGCTGTTCACCGACCGCTACGAGCTCACCATGGTGGATGCCGCGCTCCTCGACGGCACCGCCCACCGCGAGAGCCTCTTCGAGGCCTTCGCCCGGCGCCTGCCCGACGGGCGACGGTACGGCATCGTCGCGGGCACCGGGCGCATGCTCGACCTGATCGAGCGCTTCCGATTCGAGGACGCCGAACTGGAGTTCCTCCGCGAGCAGCGCGTCGTGCGCGACGAGACGCTCGACTGGCTCGCCGACTACCGCTTCCATGGCGACGTCTGGGGCTACCGCGAGGGCGAGGCCTACTTCCCGGGCTCGCCGCTCGTGACGATCCAAGCGCCGTTCGCCGAGGCGGTCATGCTCGAGACCCTCGTGCTCTCGGTGCTGAACTACGACTCGTCGGTCGCGAGCGCCGCCGCGCGCATGGTGTCGGTCGCGCTCGGCCGGCCGATCGCCGAGATGGGCTCGCGCCGCACGAACGAGGGCTCCGCCGTGGCCGCCGCACGCGCGGCCTACATCGCCGGGTTCGACGCCACGAGCAACCTCGAGGCCGGTCGCACGTGGGGCATCCCGACCATGGGCACCGCCGCGCACGCGTTCACGCTGCTGCACGACAGCGAGGAGGACGCCTTCCGCGCGCAGGTGAACGCCATGGGCGCCGGGACCACGCTCCTCATCGACACGTACGACATCCCCACCGGCGTCGAGACCGCGGTCCGCGTCGCCGGCCCCGGACTCGGCGCGGTCCGCATCGACTCGGGCGACCTCCCGACCGTCGTCGCCGCCGTGCGCGAGCAGCTCGACGGACTCGGCGCGGTGAACACCCGGATCACGGTGACGAGCGACCTCGACGAGTTCACGCTCGCGGCGCTCTCCGGTGCGCCGGTCGACGCCTACGGCGTGGGCACGTCCGTCGTGACCGGCTCGGGCTTCCCCGCCGCCGGCATGGTGTACAAGCTCGTCGCCCGGCGCGGCGACGACGGTGAGTGGGTGAACGTCGCGAAGGCGTCCACGAAGAAGACCAGCATCGGCGGCCGCAAGAACGCGGCCCGCCGCATCGACTCCACGCGCACCGCACGCGAGGAGCTCGTCTTCGTCGGCGACGGCCCCGACGGCGAGGACGAGTTCGCGGCCGACGACCAGCTGCGGCCGCTCATGGTGCGGCTGATGCACGAGGGCCGAGCGGATGCCGCCTACACGGGCCACACGGGCGTCGAGGCCGCTCGCGCGCACCGCGCCGAGGTCATGCAGGAACTGCCGATCGAGGCGTTCCGCCTCGGCCGCGGCGAGCCGGTGATCCCGACGACGTACCGTTGAGCGGCCCGTCGCGGCGGGGGCGTCAGCCCTTCTTCATCCGCTCGTAGATCTCCTTGCACGCCGGGCAGACCGGGAACTTCTCCGGGTCGCGGCCGGGCGTCCACTTCTTGCCGCACAGCGCGCGGACCGGCTTGCCGGTCATCGCAGACTCGAGGATCTGCTCCTTCTTGACGTAGTGCGAGAACCGCTCGTGGTCGCCGGGCTCGATGTGCTCCTCTTCGAGCAGCTTCTCGAGTTCGCGATCGAGGACCGAGGTGCCGCCACCGGGCGCGTCGGGGTCGGCGATGCTCGCCTGCGCGGGTCGGATCATGCCGAGAAGTCTACGCCGCCGTCAGGCCCGGACGGCCGCCGCGACGATCTCGGGAGCCCGACGCTCGAAGACGCGCCCGCCGCCGAACACGCCGATGACGAGCACGAGCACGCCGAGCCCGGCGCCCGCCGCGAGGGAGACCATGTGCCAGGACGGATCGTCGAAGATGCCGAGTGCGGCGAACCAGATCGCGGGCGCGGCGATGAGCAGCGCGGCGAACATCGCGAGCGACTGCACCAGCGCGGTGATGCCGCCGGTCGACTGCGGCTGCTGGAACGGGCTGTCGCCGGGCTTGACCACGGGGTAGGGCATCGCCGCCGACGTGATCGACCCGACGCCGAGCCCGGCGAGCAGCAGCGCGGTGCTCACGCCGAGCAGCGACGGCAGGAGGCGCCAGTCGTCGAGCACGAACACGGTGACGGCGCTGCCGAGTCCGATCACGAGGATCCCCGCGACGAGGACGGGCACGAGGCGACCGAAGCGGTCGGCCGCGCCGCGCACGCCCGACGCGACGTGCAGCCAGATCGCGGTGTTGTCGTAGGCGGTGTCGTTGTGGAGGCTCCAGCCGAGCAGGAGGCACACGAGCGGCACGGGGATGAGCCCCAGGTACATGGACGGCACGCCTGCGATGCCGAGCGGAAGCATGACCAGGACCGGCGCGATGGGCACCATCAGCAGCGACACCCAGTAGCGCGAGTCGCGGAACCAGTACGTCGTGCTGCGCGCCGCGATCGCCCCGGTCGGGCCGCTCGTCGTGCGGCCGAACCAGCCGAGGCCGTGGTAGCTGCGCACGCTCGCCTCCCGGCCCGGGGTCACGAGCATCTTCGCGACGAGCGCCTTCCAGGCCAGCCAGCCGAGCCACACGCTCGCTCCGGCGATCAGGAGCTTCACGAGCGCGACTCCCCACGCGCCCGATGCGGCCTCGCCCGGCACGGCGAACGCGGCGCCGAGGGGGGTCCACGACAGCGCGCCGGCGATCGCGCCGATCGCGAGCCGACCCGATGCCGCCCAGTCGACCGTGGTCAGGGCCACGGCGATGGGCGCGATCATGACCACGAACAGCACGCCGAGGACGGTGCCGACGTCTCGCGCCCGCCGGGTCTCGAGGAGGAGCCCGGCGATGCCGGCCGTCAGCCTGGCCGCGAGGAGGCACGTCGCGAACGCGAGCAGCGCGCCGAGGACCGCGAACACCGTGGAGCCGAACCCGCGCGACCAGGTCACGACGGTGCCCGTGAGCACGATGGCGAGCGCGACCGCGGGCACGCCGATCATGGCCGAGAGGGCGAGCCCGAGCGCGATGGTGCGGTCGGGGATGCCGAACAGCGCGAAGCGCCGAGGGTCCATGGTGTCGTCGACGCCGAACACGAGCGGCACGACGAGGAACCCGACCACGGTCGCCGCGCCGCAGACCACGAGCACGTCGCGCACCAGCGCGACGTCGTCGACCGAGCGGAGGCCCACGAGGATCAGGAAGAGCAGCGCGGAGATGCCGAGACCGTAGACGATCGCGACGGAGAGGCCGACGACCTGCCATGCGCTCCGCTTGAAGATGTTCCCGAGCAGCCGCAGCTTCAGTCGGAGAAGCTGTGCAACCATTCCATGCCCTCCGCTGCCTTGCGTCCGCCCGCGAGCTCGACGAACCGGTCCTCGAGCGTGTCGCCGCGGCGAACCTCGTCGAGCGTGCCGGATGCCAGGACCCGCCCGCCCACGATGATCGCCGCCGAGTCGCAGACGCGTTCGATGAGGTCCATGCTGTGGCTCGAGAGCAGGACGGTGCCGCCACCGGCGACGTAGCGCTCGAGGATGTCGGTGAGGTTCGCCGCCGAGACGGGGTCGACCGACTCGAACGGCTCGTCGAGCACGAGCATGCGCGGCGAGTGGATCATGGCGCAGGCGAGGGCGATCTTCTTCGTCATGCCTGCCGAGTAGTCGGCGACGAGCCGGTCGAGGGCGTCCTCGAGGCCGAACGCGTCGGCGAGGTCGGCGCTGCGATCGAGCACGGTGCGATGGTCGAGTCCGCGCAGGGATCCGGCGTAGTAGAGCATCTCGGCGCCGGTGAGCCGGTCGAACAGGCGCAACCGGTCGGGCAGGACGCCGGTGATGCGCTTGGCCGCCCGCGGCTCCTTCCAGACGTCGATGCCGTTGACGTGCACCGACCCGCCGTCGGGTCGGAGGAGCCCGGTGATCATGGAGAGCGTCGTGGTCTTGCCCGCACCGTTCGGGCCGACGATGCCGTAGAACGAGCCGGCGCGGATGCCGAGGCTGATCGCGTCGACCGCGGTGGTGTCGCCGAAGCGCTTGACGAGTCCCTCGATCGAGAGGACGACCGGCACGTCGGACGCGGGCGCCTCGCGAGCCACGCGGATCGTCCGCTGCTTCCGCGCGGCCGGGGTCGTGATGGCGGCGACACCCCCGAGCGGGATGACCGCGACCCCGCGCTCGCCCTCGTGGTCGTCGCCGACGGGCGCCGGCTCGGGCGCGTCGGCAG
>NZ_SDPL01000281.1 GCF_004135055.1 Agromyces binzhouensis
CCTGGCTCAGTCGGGCCCGGCGGCTCGGCCGTTCGCCTCGGTCGCTGCCCGGGCCGCCGCCGCGGCCCGCTCGACCCACTTCGGGGTCGCCCCGTACCGCTGGAAGGGCACGAGCTCGCCCGCCGCGCTGCACTCGACGAGCTGCGACATCCGTCGTTCCCGCGTGGACTCCTGCTTCGCGGACCGCACCCAGTGCGCGACCAGCTTGCGGTAGCTCGGCGTCGCGGTCTCCCAGAAGGCGGACGCCGCGGCATCCGCCTCGAGCATCGCCGCGAACGACGGCGGCAGCGCCTCATCGAGGTTCTCGAACGAGTAGATCGCCGTCGGGTCGTCGCGCCGCCGCTCGTACGCCGCGATGCCCGCCGGACGCATGCGGCCTTCGGCCGTGAGCCGCTCGACGTGCGCGACGTTCACGGCCGACCAGTTGCTCGTCGGCTTGCGGGGAGTCCAGCGCTGCCGACGGGCGACGTCGTCGATGCGCTGCGACACCGAGTCGATCCAGCCGAAGCAGAGCGCCTCGGGCACGGCCTCCTCCCACGTGAGTCCGCGCTCGGGCGCGCCCTTTTTGTAGAGGCCCATCCACAGTTCGGTCTCGGTCTCGTGGTTGGCCTCGAGCCAGGCGCGGAACTCCTCTGGACCTGAGAAGAACAGGGCGGGCCGCTCGGGCGTGCCGCCCGGCGTGCCGATGGTGCCGCTCATGGGTCGAGTCTGGCAGGGGCCACCGACGCCGGCACCGGCGCCTCGGGACCGGCGGCGCCGGGTCACCCCGTTGCGTCGCCCCGCGCCGATCGTCCACCGCAGGTGCCGTGGAACGGGCAATTCGTCCCGTCTACTTTTGACATCGTTGACGCGAAAGTTGCCCAACCGATAGACAGAGCGCACGCTCGACCGGCCCGCACCCGCGGTTCGGCTCGGCCGGCCGGAGTTGGGGGACGACGGCACTCGTGGGTGCTCCCTCCGGCGCAGGCTCCATCTCAGAGTCACCGCAACGAGGGGGAAGACACGATGTCCACGATGAGACGCAGGATGCTCGGGGGGTCGGCGGCGTTCGCCGCGCTCGCCGGGTTGATCCTCACCAGCATGACGCCCATCGGTCCGGCCAGCGGCACCGAGCCGCTGCCGGACCTCGTCCGCGACGCCGGTGACGAGGTCGCCGTCGTCGAGGTGATCGTCGCCGACGCCGCAGAGCTCGACCGCCTGGTCGACACCGGCGTCGACCTCGACCACGCCGCGCACGCCAACCCGGACGGCACGATCACCGCCCACGCGGTCGTCAGCGACGGCGAGGCGGACGCGCTCCGGGCGCACGGCTTCGCGGTCGGGAAGTCCCTGCACGACGAGGACGACACCGCCGCCGTGCTCGCCGAGCGCGACGCGACCATCGCCGAGGCGGTCGCGGCGAACGAGGAGTTCGCGGAGGCCGCGGCGGCCGCCGAGGTCTCCGACGTGAAGATCATCCGCGCCGACTACTACACCTCGTACGGCGTCGGCTACCTCTCCGTCGAGGCCAAGTGGGCCGACGGACAGACGAATTCGGCCCAGCTCACGGTCGAGCGCGACAGCGGTCCGGGCACCGACCCGGGCTCCGGCGGCAGCCAGAACATCAGCCGCTTCGTCGACGCGAGCGTCTACCTGTACCACCGCGGCGCCGCCGTCGTCGAGACGCGACCCGACACGATCCGCATCGTCAGCCCGACCGGCGACGTCGCCACCGCGAAGGTGAACGACTGGCTGCCGCTCGAGGGCGAGGACGCGTTCGGCCCGAACTACCAGAGCGACTTCATCACGTCGTACCTGACGCCGACCGAGCTCTACGACCGCATCGCCGACCTCGCCGCGGAGTTCCCGCAGATCTCGGAGATCGTCGAACTGCCCTACGAGACGAACGGCTACCGGCGCCTCGCCCAGGCGGTGCTCGGCTCCAGCAGCAGCACCCGCGTCGCGGTCGACTCGATCGCCTGGGGCCACGAGGGCGGCAACGACCTCAGCATCGCGACGGTCGACCCCGGCGCGCCGAACTCGCCGCTCTCGGTCACCGTCGCCGGCGGTGACATCACGGTGTCGCTCGCGACGAGCGCCGCCGGCGACGTCACGAGCACCGCGGCGCAGGTCGTCGCGGCGATCAACGCCTCGCCCGCGGCATCCGCGCTCGTCGTCGCGTACACGTACCGCGGCAACTCCGGGTCGGGGGTCGTCGCCCCCGCGGCGGCGGACCTCACCGACGACCTGTCGGCGCCCGAGACCGTCTCGCGCGACCCGCACCCGGTGTACGCGATCCGGATCGGCAAGGTGCGCGACGGCTCGAAGCCGGGCGTCCTCGCCTACGCCCAGGAGCACGCACGCGAATGGGTGCCGCCGCTCGTCGCGGTCGAGACCGCCGAGCGGATGCTGCGCAACTACGCGCAGGACGCGGAGACCAAGCGCCTCGTGAACAACCTCGACATCTGGATCGTGCCCTCGGTCAACCCGGACGGCGGTCACTACTCGTTCTACGACTTCAACTCGCAGCGGAAGAACATGTTCAACCACTGCGAGCGGACGGGCAGCGCCGACTTCCTCGCGAGGGACAACTGGGGCGTCGACAACAACCGCAACTACGACACGTACAGCCTCTTCGACGGCTACAACGGCGCGTCGACGTCGTGCACGAGCAGCACGTACGCCGGCCCGAGCGAGCTGAGCGAGCCGGAGAGCGCCAACATCGACTGGATCGCGGCGGAGAACCCGAACATCGAGTTCTCGATGAACCTGCACAGCTCGGGCAACTACTTCATGTGGTCGCCCGGCGCGTACATCACCCCGGGTCGCATCTCGGCGCCGCGACCGACGGTCGAGGACGAGGCGTACTTCTGGGGCGCGTCGTCGCGGATCCTCTCCGAGATCAAGCGGTACCGCGGCCTGTCGGTGACCCCGGCGCGCACGGGCCCCGTCTCCGACGTGCTGTACTCGGCGGCCGGCAACTCCGGTGACATGCTCTGGTACAAGTACGGCATCTACGCCTGGAACTTCGAGGTCGGGACGCAGTTCCAGCCCCCGTTCGAGAACGAGAACCCGATGGGCCCGTCGGCGCACGCCGAGTCGCAGGAGTTCGCGAACGGCCTCGTCGAGCTCATGCGCGTGGCGTACGACTACCACACCGACTCGCAGCGCCCCTCGAGTTCGGTGGTCGTCTCGGCGAGCGCCGAGGCGGGCATGGTCGACGTGGTGTTCGAGACGTCGGAGCCGGCGTCGGTCTTCTACACGGTCGACGGGGCCAAGCCGACGTTCGCCTCGACGATGTATGCCTCCGCGGGCATCCGCGAGGGCGGTGAGACGATCACGGTGCCGGCCGGCACCAGGATCAAGTGGTTCTCCGTCGACGCGGCGGGCAACATCGAGAAGAACTACAAGCCCGGAGGCGGCGGCACCAACTTCAGCACGACGACGGCGAACGCGCCGAGCTGAGCCTCCCCGCCAGGCCCGAACCGGCTGCGGCCGCGGCGTCCGAACGGATGCCGCGGCCGCGGTCGTCGGCGTAGGGTGTGCCCATGTCCGACACCGCCATGCCCGAGGCCATCCGGGCGTTCGTCGACACCACCAACGCCGGCGACTCCGAGGGGTTCGTCGCCGCCTTCACCGAGGACGCGTACGTCAACGACTGGGGTCGCGAGTTCCACGGCCGCGAGGGCGTCGCGAGCTGGAACGAGTCCGACAACATCGGCAGGAACGCGCACGTCGAGGCGCACGCCATCAGGACGGGACGGTTGCCGGGACAGTACCTGCTCACGGTGACCGTCTCGGGCGGCGGGTACAACGGGCCGGGCGTCTTCACGTTCGACCTGCGCGACGGGCTGATCGCGCGGTTCCTCATCGCGTAGGCCTGCGATCCGACGATGCGCTTGCACAGGGCGACGCGACGGCGCACACTGCATCCATGACCACTGAGGCCGATGAACAGCAGGCCGTCGAGCACGTCGTCTCGCGCCTGCTGGAGCGCTTCCCCTCCCTCTCCGAGGATCACGTCCACGCGATCGTCGACGAGGAGCACCACCGGTTCGACGGTCGACCGGTCCGCGACTTCGTGCCCGTGCTCGTCGAGCGCGAGGCCCGCAAGCGGCTGAAGGCGGAGGCGAAGGGCGTCGACGTCGAGCCGGACGCCGCGGCGCTCGCCGCCGCGGACGAGGTCCGGCGCCCCGACGGCGCCGAGGTCGACCCGATGGAGCGCGCGC
>NZ_SDPL01000282.1 GCF_004135055.1 Agromyces binzhouensis
AGCCGGCGTCGCCCTCGCGGACCACGCGGGTGTCGCGCGCCGCGAGCAGGGCGCGGACGCCCTTGGGCAGCTCGTGCGCGGTGGAGACGGACAGCGGCGCCTTGGCGAGGAGGCCGGCCGCGATGACGCGGAGGCCGTCGCCGAGCGTCGCGTCCTCGCCCACGCGGATCGTGACCGGCAGCGGCAGGTAGCGGAAGAGGTTCCGCTCGACGCCGAGGCCCGAGACGTCCTTCACCGTGGCGTACTCGTCGGCCCAGGCGACCGCGTCCGAGAGCGCCGACCGGCGGAGCAGCTCGAACGCGTCGTAGTCGAGCGAGGACTGCGACGCCTCGATGAGCTCGGTCACGCGGCGCTCGAGGCCGCGCAGGTGCAGCGAGCGGCTCGGCTCGGAGTGGTCGGGCTGCCAGTCTCCGAGGCCGAACAGGTAGTTCGGGCCGCCGGCCTTCGCTCCCGCGCCCACCGAGGAGCGCTTCCAGCCGCCGAACGGCTGCCGCTGCACGATCGCGCCCGTGATGCCGCGGTTGACGTACAGGTTGCCGGCCTCGACGTTCGCGAGCCAGGTGGCGAGCTCGTCGGCGTCGAGCGAGTGCAGCCCGGCCGTGAGGCCGAAGTCGACGGCGTTCTGGAAGCGGATCGCCTCGTCGAGGTCCTTGGCGTGCATGATGCCGAGCACGGGCCCGAAGAACTCGGTGAGGTGGAAGTACGAGCCGGGCTTCACGTTCGTGCGGATGCCGGGCGACCAGAGGCGGCCCGTGCCGTCGAGCTGACGCGGTTCGACGAGCCAGTCCTCGTCGGCGCCCAGCGTGGTGAGCGCGTGCAGCAGCTTGCCGTTCGCGGGCTCGACGATCGGGCCCATCTGGCTGGACGCGTGCTCGGGCCAGCCGACGCGCAGGCTCGTCGCGGCGTCCACCAGCTGGCGGCGGAACCGCTCCGACTTCGCGACCGACCCGACCAGGATCACGAGCGACGCGGCCGAGCACTTCTGGCCGGCGTGGCCGAACGCGCTCTTCACGACGTCGGATGCCGCGAGGTCGAGGTCGGCCGACGGCGTCACGATGATCGCGTTCTTGCCGCTCGTCTCGGCGAGCAGGGGCAGGTCCTTGCGGAACGAGCGGAACAGCTCGGCCGTCTCGTACGCGCCCGTGAGGATGACGCGGTCGACCTTCCCGTCGGAGACGAGCTTGGTGCCGAGCTCGCGCGAGCCGAGGTCCACCAGGGCGAGGAGGTCCTTGGGGATGCCCGCCTCCCAGAGCGCCTCGACCATGATCGCGCCCGAGCGCTGCGAGAGCTTCGCGGGCTTGATGATCACGCCCGAGCCCGCGGCGAGCGCGGCGAGCACGCCGCCCGCGGGGATCGCGACCGGGAAGTTCCACGGCGGGGTGACGACGGTGAGCTTCGACGGCACGAACCGTGCACCCTGCACGTGGTCGAGTTCGCGGGCGCGCTCGGCGTAGTAGTGGGCGAAGTCGATGGCCTCGCTGACCTCGGGGTCGGCCTCCGCGATGGTCTTGCCGGTCTCGGCGGCCATGACCTCGATGAGCCGGTCGCGGTTCGCGGCGAGCGCGAGGCCCGCGCGGTGGAGCACCGCGGCACGTTCGTCGGCCGGCTGGGCCGCCCACGCGGCGGCGCGCTCGGTGACCGCGGTCATGAGCTGCTCGAGCTCGTCGGCCGTCTCGATGCGGTTCGCCTGCAGCGTGTCGATGCCGAGCGTCGAGGTGGGCACGCGTTCGAGGATGCGTCGACCCCAGTCGCGGTTCGCGGCGAGGGCGGGGTCGGTGTCGGGCTCGTTCCGGAACCCGGGCGTGACGCCGGGGCCGGTGAGCTCGGCGGCGGCCGCGGCATCCGTCAGTTCGCCGTCGAGGGCGGAGCCGCGCGTGATGCCGAGGACGACGCTCGTGAGCGAGCCCTCGTGCTCCTCGCCCGGAGCGGGCGCGCCGACGACCGTGCCGGCGAGGTCGGCGATGTCCTTCTCGTCCCACTCGGTCCGGCGGTTCTGGGTGCGGTTGGGCGCCGGTGCGGCGCCCTCCGGGTCCTCGCCCTCGAGCGCGGCGAGCGAGCGGAGGTAGCGGTCGCGCTCGCGCTCGAACAGGGCGCGGTTCTCGTTCAGCTCGAACACGGCCGACATGAAGTTGTCCTGGCTCGCGTTCTCCTCGAGGCGGCGGATCAGGTACGCGATCGCGACGTCGAACTCGGACGGGTTCACGACCGGCGTGTAGAGCAGCAGGCGACCGACGTCGCCGCGCACGGCCTCGGCCTGGCCGGTCGCCATGCCGAGCAGCATCTCGAACTCGACGCCGTCGGCGACGCCGCGGTCCTTCGCGGTCAGGAACGCGTGCGCGACGTCGAAGAGGTTGTGGCCGGCGATGCCGAGCTTCACGGCGTCGATGCGCTCCGGCGTCATCGACCAGTGCAGCACGCGCTTGTAGTTGGTGTCGGAGTCCTGCTTGGTCGAGTAGGTCGCGAGGGGCCAGTCGTGGATGCGGGCGTCGACGGTCTCCATCGCGAGGTTCGCGCCCTTGACGACGCGCACCTTGATCGGCGCGCCGCCGGCGGCCCGTCGCGCCTGCGCCCACTCGGTGAGCCCCTGCATCGCGCCGAGCGCGTCGGGCAGGTAGGTCTGCAGCACGATGCCGGCCTCGAGGCCCTGCAGCTGCGGCTGGTCGAGGAGGCGCGTGAAGACCGCGATCGTGAGGTCGAGGTCGCGGTACTCCTCCATGTCGAGGTTGATGAACTTGGCCCTGCCCTGCGCGGTGCCCCGCGCGGCGAGCTCGTAGAGCGGCGTGAGCTTGGCGACGACCTTCTCGACGGCATCGTCGAAGGACCACATCGACAGCTGGCTGACGACGCTCGAGACCTTGATCGAGACGTAGTCGACGTCGTCGCGCGCGAGGAAGTCGTAGGTGCCCTTGAGGCGCCGGTCGGCCTCGTGCTCGCCCAGCACGGCCTCGCCGAGCAGGTTGAGGTTGAGGCGGTTGCCCGACTCGCGCAGCTTCGCGATCGCGGGGCCGAGCTTGGCGGGCGTCGCGTCGAGCACGAGGTGGCCGACCATCGCGCGCAGTACGCGTCGCGCGATCGGGATGACGAGCCATGGGAACGTCGGCGCCATCGCGCCGCCGAGGCGGATCGCGGCCTTGAGGTAGGCCGGCAGGAACTTCGGCGTCAGCTTCGCGACCTCGGCGAGGTTGCGGGCGGCGACGCCGAGGTCTTCGGGGCGCATGACGCCGTCGACGAAGCCGACGGTGAACGCGAGGCCGTGCTCGTCCTTCAGCACGCCCGCGAGTCGCTGCGCTGCAGGGTCGACGGGGTGGTTCGCGCTCTCGGCGAGCCACCGCTCGACGAGTGCGATGACGTGATCGGTGTCGGGAACGACGTCCACGAGGAGCTTCGAAGTGGTCACGACTGCGGCGTCCTTTGGTCTCGGAGGGCGAACGGGGATGGTGCACGCCCGGCACCTCCAGTGTGCGCCTCGGATTCCGTTCGGTACAGCGAATGAATCCGATGCATACTGTTCATGTTTCCCGAACGTTCGGTGCGCCGACACCCGCCGCGCCGCGTCGGGCGCGACGGGGGCGGATGCCCGCCCGGGGAGGTGCACGCATGCTCGACGTCCGACGCCTGCGCCTCCTGGTCGAGCTCAGCCAGCGCGGCACGCTCACGGCCGTCGCCGAGGCGCTCTCGTACAGCCCCTCGTCGGTCTCGCAGCAGCTCAGCCAGCTCGAGAAGGAGGCGGGCGTGCCGCTGCTCGTCCAGGTCGGCAGGCGCGTGCAGCTGACGCCGCAGGCCGAGCTCCTCGTCGGCCATGCGCAGGCCGTGCTCGAGCGGCTCGAAGAGGCCGAGGCGGATGTCGCGCGCTCCCTCACCACGGTGAGCGGCACCGTTCGCATCGCCGTGTTCCAGTCCGCCGCGCACGCCGTCGTCCCGCAGGCGCTCACCCTGCTCGCCGCCGAGCATCCCTCGCTGCGCGTCGAGGTCACCGAGCGCGAACCCGAACTCGCCCTCTTCGACGTCGCGGCACGCGACTTCGACCTCGTCGTCGCCGAGCAGTACCCGGGGTACACGCGCCCCCTGCACCCCGAACTCGACCGGGTCCCGCTGGCGCGCGACGCGATCCGCCTCGCACTGCCGCCGCATCCGGCCGCGCGTCGGCGGGGGCTTCGCCGTCCCGACCCCGTCGCGGCGGCGCT
>NZ_SDPL01000283.1 GCF_004135055.1 Agromyces binzhouensis
GGCGCCGGCGCCGATGGCCGCGCCGCCGCGGAGCAGCGTGCGCCTCGAGATGCCGGGCGGGCCGTCGTCCGCGCGGCCGAGCACGTCCTCGACGGGAACGCCGGTGCGATCGGATTCGGCGTGTGCGCGGATGATGCGTCCGATGCGCGCCGACGTGGGGGTGGTGCCCATTCGTCCTGCCATGATGAGAGCCTCGCAATCCGGTGAAGTGGGGGAGGAGTGCTGCTTAACATGTTGCTTAGTGCTATTCAGCAGCAATCCATGCCCGGCGTCAACACCCGGCGGCGAGCGAGAAGGGATCGTCGTGGGCGATGAGGGCGTCGGCGAGCAGGTGCGCCGGTACCGGCGGGCCAGGCGGATGTCGCAGCGCGCACTCGGTGCGCAGGCGGGCGTCACGTCGGGCTTCCTGAGCCAGCTCGAGACCGGTCGGACCAACGCGAGCGTCGCCACGCTCCGGCGCCTCGCGGATGCGCTCGGCGTCTCCCTCGGCGACCTCGTGGCACCTGGACCGGTTCCCGCTGGGCGGGTGGTGCGTGCCGACCGACGCCGCAGGTTCTCGGCGAGCGACGGCATGGTGAAGTGGTTCCTCACCGAGCCCCCGCACGGCCACGTCGAGATGTACGCCGTCACGATCGAGCCGGGCGGGTCGACCGGTGCACGGCAGTACCGTCACGGCGACTCCGAGGAGGTCATCCTCGTCACCCGGGGGGCCGTCCGCGTCGAGCTCGAGGGCGAGGCCTACGACCTTGGAACGGGCGACACCGTCGTGTTCCCGAGCAGCACGCCGCACCGCGTCGCGAACACCGCGGGCGATGTCGCCGAACTCGTCTGGGTGAACTCTCCGCCGACGCCCGAGTGAGCAGCGTCGCGCTGCGGCTCAGTCCTCGTGGTGCAGGTGGTCGCGGTGCTTCTCGGCCTGGTGCCTCGAGGTCGACACGTCGATCGGGCCCGTGACCGAGCGCTCGTCGACCCAGCACTCGATGCCCGAGACGTCCGGGAGCAGGTCGCGCGTGAACACGGGATCGCGCCCCTGCCGTCGCTGGCTCGTGTAGTCGCGGAGCAGCCGGAACGCGATGCCCGAGAGCAGGGCGATCGCGATGAGGTTCACGATCGCCATGAGGCCCATGACCCCGTCGGCCGTGTTCCAGACGAGGTCGGATGCGGCGACCGAGCCGACGAAGATCGCCACGACGACGAGCGAGCGGTAGGTCGTGAGCAGCCACGGCTTCGGCGAGATGAACTCGATGTTCGACTCGCCGTAGTAGTAGTTGCCGAGGATCGAGCTGAACGCGAGCAGGAACACGACGATCGTGAGCAGGATGCTCGCCCACGGCCCGAGGTTCGCGACCATCGCGTCCTGCGTGAGGCCGATGCCGCGTTCCGCGCCCGCGAGGTCGGGGTTCGAGACGAGGATGATGAACGCCGTGATGGTGCACACGAGGAACGTGTCGAAGTAGACGCCGAGCGTCTGCACGAGCCCCTGCTTGACCGGGTGCGTGACCGCGGCGCTCGCGCCGGCGTTCGGCGCCGAGCCGAGGCCCGCCTCGTTCGAGAACATGCCGCGCTTGACGCCCGTGAGGATGATCGTGCCGAGCGTCGCCCCGACCACCTCGTTGAACCCGAACGCCTCGGTGAAGATCGAGGCGAACACCTCGGGCAGTCGCGTGATGTTCATCGCGACGATGATGAGCCCGACCAGGAGGTACAGCAGCGCCATCAGCGGGACCACGGCCTGCGTGACGTGCGCGATGCGCCGCACGCCGCCGAAGACGACGAGCCCGGTGAGCACGGCGAGCACCGCCCCGGCGACCCATGCGATCCACTCGGCGCCGCCGTCGGGCGCGACCGCCCCGGTCAGCGACGCGCTGATCGTGTTCGCCTGCAGCGACGAGAACGCGAACGGGAAGCAGACGATCAGGATGACCGCGAAGAGGATGCCGGCCCATCGGGCCTTGAGGCCGCGCTCGATGTAGTACGCCGGTCCGCCGCGGAAGCCGTCCTTGTCGCGCACCTTGAAGAGCTGCCCGAGGCTCGACTCGACGAACGCGCTGGCGCCGCCGATGAAGGCCATGAGCCACATCCAGAAGATCGCGCCGGGCCCGCCGATCGCGATCGCGGTGCCGACGCCGGCGATGTTGCCGACGCCCACGCGAGAAGCCGCGGAGATCGTGAACGCCTGGAATGCGGAGACCGACTGCGGCTCGCCCGACTCGTCGCGCGGGGTCTTGTCGGTGAGGGTCCGGAACATCTCGGGGATGAGGCGGAACTGCACGACGCCGGAGCGCACCGTGAAGTAGAGGCCGAGCAGCACCACGACGGGCAGCACGATCCAGGTCCAGAGCGTGTCGCCCGCGGCGAGCACGAGGTCGTTGAGCGCGTCCATCCCGCAAGCATGCCAGCCGCTGCGAGGGAACCTCGGGAACCCGGATGGATCGGCGTGTGGATCGGCGTGGTCGAGGCCGCGACGACGTCGTCGGCGCGTGCGGACGGAGCCCCTGTCATCCGGTACGCTTGAGTGTTCCGCCCGAGAGGGGAGGGCGGACCGAGAGCTGAATAGAGGAGGCCGTAATGGACATCGACCTCAGCGTGCTCCGAATGATGGAGCGCGAGAAGGAGATCCCGTTCGACGAACTGGTGCAGATCATCGAGCAGGCGATCCTGATGGCCTACCTCAAGCACACCAACCCCGCCCAGCACGGCCACGCGAACCCGAAGGGCGCACGCGCGCACCTCGACCGGAAGACCGGCCACGTCTCGGTCTTCGTCCCCGAGTACGACGAGGAGGGGAACGTCGTCGGCGAGGCCGAGGACTCCCCGAGCGACTTCGGCCGCATCGCCGCATTCGCCGCGAAGCAGGTCATCAACCAGCGCCTGCGCGACATCGCGGATGACGCCGTCCTCGGCGAGTTCCGCGGTCGCGAGGGCGACATCGTCGCGGGCATCATCCAGCAGGGCCCGAACCCCCGCATGGTGCACATCGACCTCGGCACCGTCGAGGCGATCCTGCCGCCCGAGGAGCAGGTGCCCGGCGAGGAGTACCCGCACGGCCAGCGGATCCGCGTCTACGTGACGAGCGTCGCCAAGGGCGCGAAGGGGCCGTCGATCACGGTCTCGCGCACCCACCCCGCGCTCGTCCGCAAGCTCTTCGCCCTCGAGGTGCCGGAGATCGCGTCCGGCGTCGTCGAGATCGTCTCGCTCGCGCGCGAGGCCGGTCACCGGACGAAGATCGCGGTCCGGGCGAACCAGCCCGGCGTGAACGCGAAGGGCGCCTGCATCGGCGAGCTCGGGCAGCGCGTGCGCGCGGTCACCGCCGAGCTCGGCAGCGAGAAGATCGACATCGTCGACTGGAACGAGGACCTGTCCACGTTCGTGGCCTCGGCGCTGTCGCCGGCCAAGGTGACGAGCGCCTACGTGATCGACGAGGGCACCCGCGCCGTCCGGGCCCTGGTCCCCGACTACCAGCTCTCGCTCGCCATCGGCAAGGAGGGCCAGAACGCCCGCCTCGCGGCCAAGCTCACCGGCGCGAAGATCGACATCCAGCCGGATTCGATCCTCGACCAGGCGTGAGGCTCGCCGACCGCACGGGCAGCGGTCGGAAGGCGCCCAGCGTGGAGGTGTAGGATGGGTCCGGTCAGAACGTGCATCGGATGCCGTTCGCGCGCCCCGCGGTCCTCACTTCTGAGGGTCGTCGCCCAGCACACCAGAGTCGTCGTCGATACGTCGGCGGTGCTTCCCGGGCGCGGCGCGTGGCTGCATCCGACGCTCGAGTGCTTCCGACTCGCCCAGCGACGGCGCGCCTTCGGGCGCGCGCTTCGCGTGAGCGGCGAGCTGGACACTTCCGAAGTAGAGAACAGGCTGAACGGCTAATGGACAACTCATGAGCGGCTCGAAATGAGACCCGTCCGCCATTGATGGTCCGCCCCTGTCCCGGGGTCGGACCCGGAACAGGAGAAAAGTGGCTGCCAAACCACGCGTACACGAGATCGCCAGCGAGCTCGGCGTCGACAGCAAGGTCGCGCTCGAGAAGCTGAAGGAGATGGGCGAATACGTCAAGGGCCCGTCGTCCTCGATCGAACCCCCCGTCGCACGTCGCCTCCGGGCCGCCCTCGAGGGCGCCGGCGCGGCGAGCAAGCCGGCAGCGGCGCCCAAGCCCGCCGGCGCGAAGC
>NZ_SDPL01000284.1 GCF_004135055.1 Agromyces binzhouensis
GGTCGCGTGCACGCCCGGGGCGGACGCGGCGGCCGCGGCGGTCGCGGGCGCCAGCGAGAGGACGAGCGCCGCGGTCGCGCAGGTCGCGAGGGCAGGGGAGAGAGTTCGCACGATTGCCTCCTTGGAATGTACGTTACAGAAATGGTCGTGTGGACCGCGATGCTAATGCACGCTACGGAAATCCGAAAGGGTTCCCAAGGCGCGATGAGATCATGCGTTCGCGCAGGTGCCGCCCTCGGCGACTCGTTACAGAATGAAAAAGTTCTGGCAATTCCGGAACAGATGTTACATACTCGTCCTGCACCGATCCCACCGCAGCGATCAGAAGGACCAGACCATGAAGATGTCATCCCCCGCCGCACGCACGGCCGTCGCCGCCGCATCCCTGTCCGGCGCGCTCCTCCTCGCCGGATGCAGCGGCGCCGCCGCGAGCGGCGACGACAGCGCCGAGGCCGCCGAGGCCGTCGAGATCGCCGGCGTCGAGATCTCGGTCGACGAGGCCGCCGCCGAGCTCCTCCCCGCCGAGTTCGCCGACGCAGGCGCCGTCAAGGTGGCCACCGACGCGCCCTACGCACCCTTCGAGATGTTCATCGAGGAGGGCAGCGATGAGCTGACCGGCGTCGACGTCGACCTCGGCCACGCCATCGGCGCGAAGCTCGGCATCGACTTCGAGTTCGAGCAGCAGGCGTTCGACGGCATCATCCCCGCCCTCCAGGCCGGCAACTTCGACGTCACCATCACGGCGATGACCTCGAGCGTCGAGCGCATGGAGGTGCTCACCTTCGTCGACTACTCGGCCTCCGGCACCGGCATCCTCACCACCGCCGGCAACCCCGAGGGCATCGAGAACTACCTCGACCTCTGCGGCGAGAGCGTCGCGGTGCAGGGCGCGACCAGCCAGGTCGACCTCGTCAAGGACGTCTGGCAGGGCGAGTGCGAGGCCGAGGGCCTCGACCCGATCGAGCTGAGCGAGTTCCCGTCCGACGCCGACGCGCAGCTGGCGATCACGAGCGGCAAGGCGATCGCGTCGCTCCTGACCAAGCCCAGCGCCGGCTACGTCGCGAAGACGACGAACGACGGCGCCACGTTCGAGGTCGTCGAGGACCCGGACGCCCCGAACGGGTACGACGCGACGCTCAACGGCATCGGCGTCCTGAAGGACAATGAAGGCCTCGCGGAGGCGATCCGCGCCGCGCTGCAGTCGCTCATCGACGACGGCACCTACGAGGCCATCCTCGACCAGTACGGCGTGACCGGCATCGGCATCGACGAGGCCACGATCAACGGCGCCGCCGCCGAGTGACGCCCTCGGGCACGCTCCCAACAGAAAGCACCAACCCCATGACCGCAACGCAGCCGTCATCCACGGCGGCGCC
The DNA here is from genome assembly GCF_004135055.1 of Agromyces binzhouensis. GTDB lineage: Bacteria > Actinomycetota > Actinomycetes > Actinomycetales > Microbacteriaceae > Agromyces > Agromyces binzhouensis. Next base: position 1,377 of record NZ_SDPL01000284.1, read on the forward strand.
CGAGGGCCTCCGGAACCCCTCGGGCGCCCGCCCGGGCCCGATCGAAGCCGTCCCCGTGCGACACCCGGGACGCTGGATCGCCGCCGTCCTCGTCCTCGTCCTCGGCATCGGCGCGATCGCCTCGATCCTGCAGAACCCGAACCTCGACCTGCCCACGGTCGCGGAGTACCTCTTCAAGCCGTTGACCATCAACGGCGTGCTCATCACCATCTGGCTCACCGTCGCCTCGATGATCATGGGCGTCTTCGGCGGCATCGTGGTCGCGGTGATGCGGCTCTCCGCCAACCCGGTCCTCTCCGTCGCCGCGATGCTCTTCATCTGGGTGTTCCGCGGCACGCCGCTCCTGCTCCAGCTCATCTTCTGGGGCTTCATCGGCGCGTTCATCCCCAAGATCGTCATCGGCATCCCGTTCACGTCCGTCGAGTTCTGGTCGTTCACGACCAGCGACCTCATCCCCGCGACCGTCGCCGCGCTCCTCGCGCTCGGCCTCAACGAGATGGCCTACGCGGCGGAGATCGTGCGGGCGGGCATCCAGTCCGTCGACCACGGACAGACGGAGGCCGCGCACTCCCTCGGCATGTCCCCGGCGAAGACGCTGCGACGGGTCGTGCTGCCCCAGGCGATGCGCGTCATCATCCCGCCGATGGGCAACGAGACGATCACGATGCTGAAGAGCACCTCGCTCGTGGCCATCGTCGCGGGCGACGACCTCATGTCGAACATCCGCGAGGCCTACACGCAGAACTACAAGATCATCCCGCTGCTCATCGTGGCCGCCATCTGGTACCTCGTCCTCACGTCGATCCTGTCGATCCCGCAGATGTGGCTCGAACGCCGATACGGCCGCGGATTCACGGGCGCCCGCCCGACCATCGGATCACGCGTCTCGACGTTCACGCAGAGCATCGCGCTCCCGTCGCGCGAGTCGCGCGCCTCGAAGAAGGAGTCGGCGTCATGACCGCCACCATCCCGCAGTCCGCGCCCGTCGCTCCCGTCGGCGAGCGCCCCATGGTCGATGCCGTCGACGTCCACAAGCGCTTCGGCAACCTCGAGGTGCTGAAGGGCATCACGATGTCGGTCGAGCGCGGTCAGGTCGTCTGCCTCCTCGGGCCGTCCGGCTCCGGCAAGTCGACCTTCCTCCGCTGCATCAACCACCTCGAGCAGATCGATGCCGGCATGATCCGGGTCGCCGGCGAGACCGTCGGCTACCGCGAGCGGAACGGCAAGCTCTACGAGCTCCGCGAGCGCGAGGTCGCCGCGCAGCGACGCAAGGTCGGCATGGTGTTCCAGCGCTTCAACCTGTTCCCGCACATGACGGCGCTCGAGAACGTGATCGAGGCGCCCACCCAGGTGGCCGGTCGGTCGAAGGCCGACGCCAGGGCGCAGGGCCTGCGCCTGCTCGCGCAGGTGGGCCTGGCGGAGAAGGCCGACACCTACCCGGCGCAGCTGTCGGGCGGCCAGCAGCAGCGGGTGGCGATCGCGCGTGCGCTCGCGATGGAGCCCGAGGTCATGCTCTTCGACGAGCCGACGTCCGCGCTCGACCCCGAACTGGTCGGCGACGTGCTCGACGTGATGCGCGGACTCGCCGAGTCCGGCATGACGATGATCGTGGTGACCCACGAGATCGGCTTCGCACGCGAGGTCGGCGACGTCGCGGTGTTCATGGACGGCGGCGTGGTCGTCGAGGCCGGCGACCCGGCGCAGGTCCTCGTCGACCCCCGGGAGGAGCGCACCCGCGCCTTCCTCTCGAAGGTGCTCTAGTGGCGCGCGGCACCACCACCAGGACCCCGGCCGGCACCCGCATCGACGTCCCGCCGACCCCGGCGGAACTGCTCGACACCGCCCGACGCCTCGACCCGCGGTTCCGCAGCGACCTCGGCCGGCTCGTCGACATCGACTCGGGCTCGCACGACGCCGAGGGCGTGACCCGGGCCGCCGAGTGGGCGGCGGGCGCGATGCGCGCCGACGGCTTCGAGGTCGAGGTCGTCCCGACGCCCCGGTGCGACGGAAAGGCGTACGGCCCGGTCGTCGTCGGCCGCCGCCCGGGCGAGGGCTCCAGGCGGATCGTCCTCTTCGCGCACCTGGACACGGTCTTCCCGGTCGGCACCGCCGCCGAGCGCCCGTTCCGCATCGACGGGGGCATCGCCTTCGGGCCCGGGGTGTGCGACGACGCGGCCGGCGTCGCCGCCGGACTCGCCGCCGCACGTGCGCTCGACCACCTCGGCTACCGAGGGTACGGGGAGCTCGTGGTCGTCCTGACCCCCGACGAGGAGGTCGGCTCGCCCGCGAGTCGCGCGATCATGGCCCGACTCGTGACCGGGGCGGATGCGGCGCTGTGCCTCGAGTGCGCGCGCGAGAACGGCGACCTCGTCGGGGCGCGCAAGGGCGTCGCCGACGTCCTCGTCACCGTGCACGGTCGGGCCGCGCACTCGGGCGTCGAGCCCGAGCGCGGGGTCAACGCCGCCGTCGAGGCAGCGCGCCTCGTGCTCGAGCTGCAGGAGCTGTCGGGGTCCGTTCCGGGACTGACGCTCAACGTGGGTCGCGTCGCGGCCGGATCGCGGGCGAACATCGTGCCCGACATCGCCGAGCTGCACCTCGAGGTCCGCTCGGCGGGCCTCGAGGAGCTCGTCGCCACCCTCGACGCGATCGACGAACGCGCCCGCCGCCCGGTCGTCGACGGCGCCCGCATCGAGGTGCAGCGCCTCGACGTCTGCCCGCCGCTCGAACGCACCGCGACCGTCGGCCTGGCCGCGATCGCCGGGGAGGTGGGCGCGTCGCTCG
>NZ_SDPL01000285.1 GCF_004135055.1 Agromyces binzhouensis
CGTGCGCCAGCCGACGCCGACCCGGCCCTGCCGCGGCTTGGCGGTGAGGAGGCCGACCGCGGGCACGATCTCGTCGCGAGCGAGCCCCGCGAGCAGGCCCGCGAGCGCGTCGACCTTCGCGAGCCGCGACCGCGTGGATGCGACCCGCTCGACCGTCGTCACGACCTCGCCGAGCAGCACGCGATCATCCTCGCACCGACCCCCGACACGGCTCGTCGTCCGGGACCGGGAGGTCCCAAGAGGACGTCTCAGCCCGTCATCGCGCTCGTGCCGTCGGAGAGGGTCGGCGAGATGAGCCCGAACCCGTTGCCGTCCGGGTCGATGAGGTAGCCGACGCGTCCGACGCCCTGCATGTCCTCGGCGGGCATCATCTCGGTCGCGCCGAGCTCGACGGCACGACGCATGACCTCGTCGATGCTGCCGTCGACGCCGATGACGAGGTTGCAGCCGTTCACCGGCGCGCCGATCTCGGGTGCCGGCCCCTCGCGCTGGGTGAGCCCGCCGTTGATGCCGATGCCGGGCTGGCCGTCGACGTTGCCGATGGCGCCCTCCCCGGTGTCGATCATCCAGTAGGGCATGTCGCCGAACTGCGTGAAGCGCCACCCCAGCAGGTCGCCGTAGAAGTCGACGAGCCGCTGCGGCTCGGTCGCGTGGATCTCGAAGTGCACGACCAGGTTGGCCATCGTTCCCCCTCGGATGCGGCGCGCCGGGCGGATGCCGGCGCGGATGCGCGACACGCTACGCCGGTGGGCCGACATCCGTCACCCACGGACGCCGGCGTCGCCGGTTCGGGGGAGAATCGTCGGGTGCCCCTCTTCTCGCGCCGGACGGCGCCCGTCGACGATGCGCCGCCGATGCCGCGGCTCGTCGAGATCGGCGAACCCGAGCGCGACTGGATCGACTCGCACGTCGCCCTCGTCGCCGACGCGGGCGCCGATCCCGACGACCTCGAGCAGGTGCGTGCGCTGTACGAGCGCTGGTCGGCCGGGTGGCGCCGCATCAACCCGCCCGAACGCGACGACCCGGCGATCATGGTGAACGCCCTCGGCACGGCCTTCGGCGACTACGTCGCCCGCCGCACGGGCCTCTCGTGGCGTCTCGCCGAGCACGCGCACGGGCTCGAGCTGGCGCTCTACCAGCCGCGAGGTCACGTCCTCGTGCACCCGATCGGCATCGTCGACGAGCAGTGGCGCGCCGAGGAGGCCTCGGGCGGGTTCCTCGTCGAGGCCGCCGAGCGGCTGACGCAGGCGCGACGGCTCGCGCACGGCGAGGGCGGCGGCCGACGGCGCTGACTCGCGAGTCACGAGATGACGCGAAACGCTGCTCGCGCATCCTCGACGGGCGTTTCGCGTCATCTCGCGGCCCATGGGCGGGGTTGACGGAAGCTCGGGCATCCGGTGCAATATATTGCATGCCACTGCCCGCCCGCTCCCCCGCCGAGCGACCGAAGTCGATGCGGGATCACGCATACACGCACCTGCGCGACGCGATCGTCTCGGGCGACCTCGCGCCCGGCGAGCGCCTGCGCGACCCCGAGCTCGAGGCGTGGCTCGGCGTCAGTCGCACGCCCATCCGCGAGGCGATCGCCCGACTCGAGGTCGCCGGGCTCGTGCAGACCAGGCGTGCCAAGCAGACCGTCGTCGCACCGCTCGACACGCGCACCGCGCTCGCCGCGCAACGCATCGCCGCCGCGCTGCACGCGCTCGCGGTGAGGGAGGCGGTGCCGCAGCTGACCACGGCCGACCTCGAGGCGATGAGCAATGCGAACGCCGCGTTCGCGCGTGCGCTGCACGTCGACGACGTCGACGCCGCGATCGCCGCCGACGACGCGTTCCACGGCGTCGCCGTCCGGGCGAGCGCGAACCCGCTCCTGCCCGGCCTCCTCGAGCAGGTCACGCCACTGCTCCGACGGCTCGAGCGCGCGCGCTTCGGCTCGCTCGCCGGTCGCGGCTCGGTCGCCGACCACGACCGCATCATCGAGCTCTGCGTCGCCGGCCTCGCCGACGAGGCCGCCGCGGCCACCCACGACAACTGGTCGACCCTCGGCCGGTTGCTCCACCTCGGCGACGACGACGAGGCCCCCTCCCCCGCCACCGATCAAGGAGCACCATGGCCCTCGCCGACTTCCCCCGCCACCAGCTGACGTTCGGGCCGAGCCCGATCCATCCGGTCGACCGCCTGAGCGCGCACCTCGGCGGAGCCCGGGTCTGGATGAAGCGCGAGGACGTGAACTCCGGCCTCGCGTTCGGCGGCAACAAGACCCGCAAGCTCGAGTACCTCGTGCCCGACGCGCTCGCGAAGGGCGCCGACACGCTCGTCTCGATCGGCGGCGTGCAGTCGAACCACACGCGCCAGGTCTCCGCCGTCGCCGCGCACCTCGGCATGAAGGCCGTGCTCGTGCAGGAGCACTGGGTCGACTGGCCCGACGCGGTCAACGACCGGGTCGGCAACATCCTGCTCTCCCGGCTCATGGGCGCCGACGTGCGGCTCTCGCCCGCGGGGTTCAGCATCGGCTTCCGCGACTCGTGGAAGCAGGCGATCGCGGATGTCGAGGCGGCGGGCGGCACGCCGTACCCGATCCCCGCCGGCGCGTCCGACCACCCGCTGGGCGGCCTCGGCTTCGCGAACTGGGCGCACGAGGTCGCGGCGCAGGAGGAGGCGCTCGGCGTCTTCTTCGACACGATCGTGGTGTGCTCGGTCACGGGCTCGACGCACGCGGGCATGATCGCCGGCTTCGCCGACCTCGAGCACAACTTCGGCGGTCGCCCGCGCCGGGTCGTCGGCATCGACGCGTCGGCGAAGATCGACGAGACCCGCGACCAGGTCGCGCGCATCGCCAGGAACACGGCATCGACCATCGGCCTCGGCCGCGACGTCCGGGACGACGAGATCACGGTGCTCGAGGGCTGGGCCGGTGACCTCTACGGCATCCCGGTCGAGTCGACCGACGAGGCGATGCGACTCACCGGGAGCCTCGAGGGCGTCATCCTCGACCCCGTCTACGAGGGCAAGTCGATGGCGGGCCTCATCGACCTCGTCACGTCGGGCGACATCCCGAAGGACTCGAACGTGCTCTACGCCCACCTCGGCGGCCAGCCCGCCATCAACGCGTACTCGGGCCGGTACCACTGACCCGTCGACCGGCCGCCGTGCCGCGAGATGACGCGAATCGCCCTCTGCACGTCGACGACGCGCGATTCGCGTCATCTCGCGGCACGGCGGCCGGGGGACAGCTCGGATACGGGCGGGGCGTCGGGCTCGTCGGCTCCGTCGTCGAGCAGCCCGAACCCCTGGGCCCGGAGCGGATCGTGCTCGCCACCGAGGATGCGCATACGCTGTACCGACGATTCGGGTTCGAGCCGCTCGCGCGGCCCGAGCAGCGGATGATCCGCGAACGCGACGCCGTCGAGGGGGCGACATGACCGGACACGAGGACGCGCACCACGTCTCGCACGACCGCTACGAGCAGTTGAAGGCCGAGTACTGCCGCCGGTGCGGCATCCACTTCGACGCCGCCTCGGCGCACCTGCACGAGGGCCATCACGACGAGCACGGCTGAGCCGCGATCCGGGGCGCAGCGGATGTCGCGGGCCGGCGCTAGGGTCGGCCCATGGATGCACGCACCCGAGGGCGCGAGCGCCTCGTCGAGGCCGCGGCCGACCTGATCGACCGTCCCGACGTGTCCGTCGGCCGCATGTTCGGCTCCGAGGGCTACTCGGTGCGCGGCAAGCTCTTCGCGTTCGTCGAGCGCGGCGGCGACCTCGTCGTGAAGCTGCCGGAAGCGCGGATCGCCGAGCTCGGGCTCGACCCGATGGTCATGCGCGGCCGCCCGATGCGCGAGTGGGCGGTCGTGCCGTTCGCACGCGACGGCGAGTGGTCGGCCATCGCGGCCGACGCGCTCGCGTTCGTCGACGAGATCACCCCCTGACCGGGCCTCGTCGCCCGCACGAGCCGGTGGGAGCACGTGCGCATTCGACTCGTGGGGTGGGTCGCAGCGGCCCCTGCGCGGGCGTGCGCCCCGGCCCCGTCCAGCATCGCCGCCTATCCTCGACGGGTGACTCCGACCGCTCCGACCCGCGACACGGCAGTGCGCGCCGCCGTCGTGCTCGACCGCGCCGACTGGCACGCGCGCGAGCGGGCGCACGCGGAAC
>NZ_SDPL01000286.1 GCF_004135055.1 Agromyces binzhouensis
ATGCAGGCGCGGCTGGCGCCGCAGTCCGCGGGCGAGTCCGACCGGCTCGCCGCGGCCGGCATCCCGCTCGGCCGGGTCTCCGGGCTCGACGAGCTCTGCGGCGACCGGGTCGCGGTGTTCCTCACGGCCGTGACGCCGTGCGACCTGGGGCCCGGCAGCCGACTGGATCCCGGACAGTCGTGGCGGGTCTCGTCCCGTTAAGAATGCACGAACTTTCACGGCCGATCAGGGCCTCACCGGCCCGTTCGGGCAAGCCCGTCACTAGGCTCGGAGACAGGCGACCCGGTCGTGCGAACCGCGCGGGCGCCGCACCCACGAACCAGGAGGACCCCTCGATGGCGAGCAGCGAACACGACAGCCTCTACCTGCACCCCGACCGCAACATCGCCCTCGAACTGGTCCGTGCGACCGAGGCGGCCGCCATCCGCTCGTACCCGTGGATCGGCCGCGGCGAGAAGCTGGCCGCCGACGGCGCCGCGGTCGACGCGATGCGCGCCTTCCTCGGCACGGTGAACTTCGACGGCGTCGTGGTGATCGGCGAGGGCGAGAAGGACGAGGCGCCCATGCTCTTCAACGGCGAGCGGGTCGGCAACGGGCGCGGGCCGGCGTGCGACATCGCCGTGGACCCGATCGACGGCACCTCGCTCACCGCGTCCGGCCGCCAGAACGCGCTGTCGGTCATCGCGGTCGCCGACCGCGGCACGATGCTCGACGCGTCGACGGTGTTCTACATGGACAAGATCGTCACGGACGCCTCGGGCATCGGCGTCGTCGACATCCGCAAGCCGATCGGCGAGAACCTGCGTGCGCTGGCGAAGGCGAAGGGCAAGGAGGTCGGCGAGCTGCGCGTCGCGGTCCTGAACCGTCCTCGTCACGAGCAGCTGATCGCCGAGATCCGCGAGGCGGGTGCGGGGACTCGACTGATCTCGGACGGCGACGTCGCGGGCGGCATCAACGCGGCCCGGTACGAGTCGCGCATCGACATGTGCGTCGGCATCGGCGGCAGCCCCGAGGGCATCACGACGGCGTGCGCGATCAAGGCGCTCGGCGGGTTCATGCAGGGCCGGCTCGCGCCGAAGGACGACGAGGAGCGGGCGCGCGGCGAGGCGGCCGGCCTCGACTGCGACCAGGTGTACGAGCTCGACGACCTGGTGCGCAGCGACAACACGTTCTTCGTCGCGACGGGCGTGACCGATGGCGAACTCGTCGACGGCGTGCGCAAGAAGGGGCCGATCATCCGCACCGAGTCGATCGTGCTGCGCGGCAAGTCGGGCACCATCCGGCGCATCGTCGCCGACCACCTCGTCGAGAAGTGGCTCGACGACACCGGCCGCTGACCCCTCGACCGGCGTCGCGCGCCGCGCTGCCGTGAGCGGACGAGCCTGTCCGATTTCGGCGGAGTGCCGCAGACTGGTCGGGTGACCTCCGAGACCCGGATGCCGCGTGCGCTGCGGCCGTTCTCCTCGGCGCAGTACCGCCGGCTGGTGGTCGCCCTCGCCGCATCGCTGCTCTCCGCGGGGGCGTGGATCGTCGCTGCCGCGTGGCAGGTCATCGAGCTCGGCGGAACGCCGATCGATCTCTCGATCGTGGCGGTGGGTGCGAGCCTCGGCCTGGTGCTGGCGGTGCTCGTCGGCGGCGTCGTCGCCGACCGCGTGCCGCAGCGGCGGGTCCTCCTCGTCGTCGAGACGGCGCGCGCCGTCGTGTTCGCGGCGGCGGGCCTCCTCGCCGCGACCGCGTCCATCGAGGTGTGGCACCTCGCGGTGCTCTCGTTCGTGCTCGGCGTCGCCGACGGATTCTTCTATCCGGCGTACTCGGCCTGGCTTCCGGCGCTGCTTCCCGCGGAGCAGCTGCTCGCTGCCAACGGCGTCGAGGGCGTGCTGCGTCCCGTCGCCCAGAACGCCGCCGGCCCGGCGCTCGCGAGCCTGCTCATCGCCGTCCAGGCTCCGTCGCTCGCATTCCTCGTGGTCGGCGGGCTGCAGGTCGTCGCGATCGCCGCGCTCGCGCTCATGCGGACCACGCCCCTGCGGCGCGACCTCGAGCCGTCCGACGCCCACCCGCTCCGGCAGATGGCGGTGGACCTCCGCGACGGGTTCGCGTACCTGCTGCGCACGCGGTGGCTCTTCGCGACACTGGCGTTCTCGATCCTGCTCGTGCTCGTGGTCGTCGGGCCGCTCGAGGTGCTGATCCCGTTCGCGGTGCGCGACCAGACGGGCGGCGGCGCGGGCGAGTTCGCACTGGTGCTGGCGTCCTTCGGCATCGGCGGGGCCGCCGGGTCGCTGCTGGTGTCGTCGTTCCGGCTGCCGCGGCGCTACCTCACGCTGATGATCCTCGCGTGGGGCTTCGGCTGCCTGCCGCTCGCCGTCATGGGCGTGACGACGTGGCTGTGGGCGATGGTGGTCGCGGCGTTCGTCGTCGGGTTCTTCTTCGACGCCGGGCAGGTCGTGTGGGGCACCCTGCTGCAGCGGCGGGTGCCCCCGGCGATGCTCGGCCGGGTGTCGAGCCTCGACTTCTTCGTGTCGCTCGCGCTGATGCCGTTGTCGATGGCGATCGCCGGTCCCGTCGGCGAGTGGCTCGGGCTCGCGCCGGCGTTCCTGATCGCCGGGGTCGTGCCGCCGCTGCTCGCCGTCGTGACCCTCGCCACGGCGCGACTCGGTCAGGACGAGCTCGCGCACCCGCTCGACGACGGCCCGATGGATGCCACGCCGACGACCGGTGCCGAGGCCGCGGCGGGATTCGCCGCTCCGGTCGACGAGCCGCATCCGGTCCGCGATCCGTCCTCCGGAGCCGACGGTCCCGGCGCCGGGCGTACGGTCGGGGCGGACGAGGAGTGAACGTTCGCCCGTCCGGTCCCCGTCTCGGCCACGGACGCGAGTGGGAGCGCCGTGCTCAGGACGAGGCCGTACGACGGATGTGCTCGTCGAGATCGGCGCCGTCGAAGTCGTCGTCGATCGGGAGCGCGAGTCCGTCATCGGCGTCGTCGAGCGGCGTGGAGGTCGATGCGGCGTCGTTCGGTTCGGCCTCGAGTGCGGGAACCGGCTCCGCGCTCGCATCGAACGGATCGCCATCGGTCAGCTCGGGCGCCGACAGGCGTCGGGGCGACTCGTGGATGGGCGTCGGCTCCTCGACCAGCGACAGCTTCGTCTCGTTGATGCCCGGAAACTGGCGGGCCGTCACGAGGACACGCGACTCGAGCGAACTGGCGAACTTGTTGTAGCTGTCGACCGTGCGCTCGATCGCCTTGCGCAGCGAGTCGGCGTGGCCGGCGAGCACGCCGATGCGCTGGTAGAGCGTCGTGCCGAGGTCGAAGAGCTTCTTGGCCTCGTCGGAGACCGCCTGCTGCTGCCAGGCGTAGTCGATCGTCTTGAGCACGGCGAACAGGTTCACGGGCGACGCCAGCGCGACGCGACGCTCGAACGCGTAGTTCAGCAGCCCCGCATCGGCCTCGAGTGCGGCCGAGAGCAGCGACTCGTTCGGGATGAACGCGATCACGAACTCCGGGCTCGCCGCCAGCCCCTCCCAGTAGGTCTTCTTGCCGAGCGCGTCGATGTGCGAGCGCATCGCCTTGACGTGCTTCTCGATGAGCGACTTGCGCCGCGCGCCCTCTTCGCCGGTGGCGGTCTCGGGGATGCTCGACGCCTCGAGGTAGTGCTCGAGCGGCACCTTCGAGTCGAGCGGGATGAACTTGCCGCCGGGCAGGTTCACGACCATGTCGGGACGCCCGCGGCCCTGGTCGGTCGTGACCTGCGTCTGCAGCTCGAAGTCGACGTGCTGCGTGAGGCCCGCCGCCTCGACGACCCGCCGCAGCTGCGTCTCGCCCCAGACGCCGCGCGTGCTGTTGTTCCGGAGCGCGCTCGCGAGCGACTCGGTCGTGGCACGGAGCTCGGCGTCGGACATCTGCGCGCGCTTGAGCTGCTCGGCGATCGATCCGTACTGCTCGCTGCGCTGCTGCTCGAGCTCGGACACCTTGCGCTGCATCGTCGACAGCGTCTCGCGCACGGGGCTGAGTGCCTGCAGGACGGCGCTCTCGCGGCGCTCCCGCTCGCTGCGCTCGGCCTGGTCGAGCCGCTGCTGCTCCAGGAGCTCGCGCTGGCGCTGCCCCTGCTGCTCCACCTGCTCGCGCAGCCCGGCGGCCGCCGCCTCGGCGGCG
>NZ_SDPL01000287.1 GCF_004135055.1 Agromyces binzhouensis
GCGGACTCGGCCACACCGAGACCAGCGCCGAGCGGCTCGACCCGGCCGAGGGCGTCGTCGTGGCCTCCGTCGACGGAGCATCCGCCGTGCTCGCGGACTCCGGGCGCGACGTCGCGATCGGCCTGCCCGCCCGTGGCACGCACTACGCCGTCGACGCCGCCGCGGCGTACGCGACCGCACATGCCGTCCTCGGCGAGCAGTTCGATCCCGAGGTCGCGGCGCGTGCCCTCAGCGCCATCCCCGCCGTCTTCGGGCGCGGCGAGCGGGTCACGGTCCGCGGGCAGGAGGTCGACTTCGTCCTCGTCCAGAATCCCGCGAGCTACCAGCTGAACGTCGACAGCATCGCCCCGGGCACCGACCGGATCCTCTTCGCGATCGGATCCGACGTGCGGGATCCGTCGTACTTCTGGCCGACGGACGCCTCCTCCTTGGGCCGCGTCTCGATCGTCAGCGGGTCCAAGGCCGACGAGGCCGCCCTGATGCTGGCGTACGACGGCGTCGAGATCGACCGGGTCGAGCACGACCTCGGGCGCGCGCTCGACGACTTCCTCGCCGGCCCGGCGCCGACGAGCGGAGTGAAGACGATCGTCTTCTCTGCCGACGCCATGCGGCGCACTCGCGCCCACCTCGGACTCACGGGAGCGGAATGACCCTCACGATCGTCTCGCTGCTGCCCTCGCTGCAGAACACCAACGGCGACGCCGAGAACGCCGCCGTGCTCGCCGCACGCGCGCGGTGGGCCGGCCTCGACGCACGCGTCGTCGCGGTCGAGGATCCCGCAGACCTCCCCGAGCGAGTCGACGCCGTGGTCCTCGGTTCGGGCAGCGACGCGTCACTCGAGCGCAGCCGGGACGTCCTGCTCGGGCTCCACGACGAGCTCCGTCGCTGGGGCACCGAGGGGGTGCCGATCCTCGCGGTCGGCACCGGCTGGGAGCTGCTGAGCTGGGGGGTCGAGCTCGCCGACGGCCGCAGCATCGAAGGGCTCGGCATCCTCGCCGGGCGTGCGGTGCCGCGCGACGGCCGCGTGGCCGGCGACCTCGTGGTGAAGGCCTCGGGCGGGCTGGGGCTCCTCGTGGGCTTCGAGAACCACGCACGCGACTACGTCGGCGCCGAGGCCTCGCCCATCGGGCGAGTCCAGGCGGGGTCGGGCAACGGCCGTGGCTCCGGCCAGGAGGGCGTGCGGATGGGCGACGTCATCGGCACGCACCTGCACGGACCCGTCCTGGCGAAGAACCCCCGACTGGCCGACGCGATGCTCGAACGCGCGTGCGCGCGCGCCGGGACGCAGTACGTGCCGGGGGAGCGGTCGGTCGAGGTCGACCGGTTCGCGGAGGCCGCCCGGAAGCTCCAGCTGCGCGCCGCTGGAGTCGCGGCATCCGCCGACGCCTGACACGCCCCGTACGCCACGACGACGAACGCCCCCGGATTCCTCCGGGGGCGTTCGACTTCGTCGTGGGACCGCGTCAGTTGCGCGTGTCGGAGAGGAGCCGGCTCGACTCGTCGTGCCAGCTGTGGGCGATCTGCGAGAGCTTCTCCTCGTGCTTGCGGCCGTGGTGGGCGCAGAACAGGAGTTCGCCACTGGCGACGACCACGCGGATGTAGGCCTGCGCGCCGCAGGCGTCGCAGCGGTCGAGCGCAGTCAGCTCGTGCGGGGCGTCGACTTCGTCGACCGCACCGGCGGTGTCGGTGTACTGGTTCATGGCGCCTCCTCCGTAGTTCACGAGCCGTTTCCGTCCCTCAATGAAAACACGACTCCGGGCGCGACGGTCCCGCAGGACCCCGCATTTCGCTCAGCGCGAAGCGCCTGAGCCGGGAACGCGGTGGCCCTCACTAGGCTTGTGCGACGTGAGCTCCGACTATTCCGCCCGTCATCTCTCCGTCCTCGAGGGCCTCGAGGCGGTCCGCAAGCGACCGGGCATGTACATCGGTTCGACCGATTCGCGCGGCCTCATGCACTGCCTCTGGGAGATCATCGACAACTCGGTCGACGAGGCGCTCGGCGGCCACGGTACCGAGATCGAGGTGGTGCTCCATCCCGACGACAGCGTCGAGGTGCGCGACCGCGCCCGCGGGATCCCGGTCGACGTCGAGCCGAAGACCGGGCTCACCGGCGTCGAGGTCGTGTTCACCAAGCTGCACGCGGGCGGCAAGTTCGGCTCAGGCTCGTACTCCGCATCGGGCGGCCTGCACGGCGTCGGCGCGTCGGTCGTGAACGCGTTGTCGGAGCGACTCGACGTCGAGGTCGACCGCGGGGGCGCGACCTGGGCGATGTCCTTCCACCGCGGCGAGCCCGGCACCTTCGACGACAACGGCACGCGATCCCCGACCGCGCCCTTCCATCCGTTCGAGCAGTCGAGCGAACTGCGCAAGGTCGGGCGTGTCGCGAAGGCGGTGACGGGCACGCGGGTGCGGTACTGGGCCGACCCGCAGATCTTCACGCGCGGTGCGAGCTTCCAGCTCGAGGACCTCCTGAACCGTGCCCGGCAGACCGCCTTCCTCGTGCCCGGCCTGGCGATCACCGTGTCCGACGAACGCGGCGAGGAGCCCGAGACCCACCGGTTCCACTTCGAGGGCGGCATCTCGGAGTTCGCCGAGCACCTCGCCGTCGACGGGCCGGTGACCGACATCTGGCGGCTGACCGGCGACGGGCGGTTCACCGAGACGGTGCCCGTGCTGAGCGACCACGGCGCGATGATCCCGACCGACGTCGAGCGCCACTGCCACGTCGACATCGCCCTCCGGTGGGGCACGGGCTACGACACCGTCATGCGCAGCTTCGTCAACATCATCGCGACGCCCAAGGGCGGCACGCACCAGGCGGGCTTCGAACAGGGGCTGCTGAAGTTCATCCGCCAGCAGGTCGAGCAGAACGCCCGGCGGCTGAAGGTCGGCAACGACAAGCTCGACAAGGACGACGTGCTCGCGGGCCTCACCGCGGTGCTCACGGTGCGCCTGCCGGAGCCGCAGTTCGAGGGCCAGACCAAGGAGGTGCTCGGCACGCCCGCGGTGCGCTCGATCGTGGCATCCGTCGTGCAGAAGGCGCTCGGCGAGCGCTTCGCGTCGACCAAGCGCGACGACAAGGCGCAGACCGCGTTGGTGCTCGAGAAGGTCGTCTCCGAGATGAAGGCGCGCATCTCGGCGCGCACGCACAAGGAGACCCAGCGGAGGAAGAACGCGCTCGAGACCTCGTCGCTGCCCGCGAAGCTGGTCGACTGCCGGTCGACGGATGTCGCGCAGAGCGAGCTGTTCATCGTCGAGGGCGACTCGGCCCTCGGGACCGCCAAGCTCGCCCGCGACAGCGAGCACCAGGCGCTGCTGCCCATCCGGGGCAAGATCCTGAACGTGCAGAAGGCGAGCATCGCCGACATGCTCGGCAATGCCGAGTGCGCGTCGATCATCCAGGTCATCGGGGCCGGCTCCGGGCGCAGCTTCGACCTCTCCGCCGCGCGATACGGCAAGGTCATCATCATGAGCGACGCCGACGTCGACGGCGCGCACATCCGCACGCTGCTGCTCACGCTCTTCTTCCGCTACATGCGGCCGATGATCGAGGACGGCCGCGTGTTCGCCGCGGTGCCGCCCCTCCACCGCGTCGTGGTGATGAACCCCGGGTCGAAGCCGAACGACGTGATCTACACCTACTCCGAGAAGGAGCTCGCGGGCGTGCTCGCGACGCTCCGCAAGCAGGGCAAGCGCTACCAGGACCCGATCCAGCGGTACAAGGGCCTCGGCGAGATGGATGCCGACCAGCTCGCGTCGACGACCATGGATCGCGGGCACCGCACCCTCCGACGAGTCGGCGTGGCCGATGCCGAGAACGCCGGCCGCGTGTTCGAACTCCTCATGGGCAACGAGGTCGCGCCGCGCAAGGAGTTCATCGTCGACAGCGCGGCCGCGCTCACGCGCGATCGCATCGACGCCTGAGCTGACTCGACGGGCGATCGCGCCCGCCACGACCGGCCGACGCCGACGGCCCCGTCACACCCTCGTGCGACGGGCCGCCGGTTTCGGTGCCGATCGGCGGAAGGTCAGCGGATCGCGCGCCCGATCACCTGGACGACGGCGTCGAGCGTCTGGCCCGAGCCGTCGCGCTTCGCGCCGCCTTCCGGAAGCGCGCGCAGCGAGCCGTCCGTGCCGAGGGCCC
>NZ_SDPL01000288.1 GCF_004135055.1 Agromyces binzhouensis
CCGCGCCGCCGGGGCCAGCGGCATCCGTTCCGGACGCCGAGCCGGCGCGCGTCGCCGAGACCCGCCGACGTCGCGCCGCCTCGTAGACGACCGCCGAGAGCAGCTCGGCGACGAGCAGCCCGCCGAAGACGGCGGCGAGCGATCCGGAGACGAGCGCGAGTCCGGCCAGCGCGAAGGTGATCACCGAGACGAGGGCGCGCAGGCCGGTCACGAGTCGCACCTCCCCGCGGCGGCGCAGCGAGGCGAAGGGGATCGTCGTGGCCAGTGACGCCGCGCGCCACGCGCAGGCGATGACGAGCGGCAGGAGCGTCGCCGAGGTGGTCCAGGCCTCGCCGAAGAGGAATCCGAACACGCCGAGCCACTCCGCGACGAGGAGCGCGGCGATCGCCGCGACGACCGCGCCGGCCGACACGATGATGTCGAGTCCGGAGTGCTCCTTGAGCAGCCGGAGCCGCATGAAGTTCAGCGGGATCGCGAGCAGGCCCGACACGGTCGAGATCGCGGCGAACAGGACGGCCTCGTTCGGGCCGAGGAAGGCGAGGATCATCGAGTTGAGCAGCGGGTACACCGCGCCGGTGATCGCGGTGTCGGCGACCACCCACCCCATCACGCGGCGCTCGGGGCGGCTCGCGCGATGCTCGACCGGAAGGCACCGGACGACGGTCGCCGCGACGATGCCCACGACGAGCGGCATCAGCGCCCATGCCTGGCCGGCGAAGCCGGCGACGACGCCGGCGAGCGCGCCCGCTCCGACGAGGATCGAGGCCCAGATCTCCCGGCGATCGAGTCGCTCGGCGACCGAGACGCCGCGGCCGACCTCGAGCGCGGCGACGAGGACGGGCAGCCCGATGCAGAGCGACACGACGTTCGGTCCGGTGGCGACGACCGCGATGCCCGCGAGCACGGATGCCGCGGCGAGCCACAGGGGGAAGACGACGCGTCGTTCGGTGCCCGCGGAGCTCAGCCGCGACTCGACGATGACGGCGAACGCCAGCTGGCCCGCGAAGGTCGCGACGGTGACCGCGACCGCGATGAGGCCCTGCTCGGCCGGGGTGAAGAGGCGTGAGGCGATCGAGACGGTCGCGGCCGGGATCACCGCGAGGGAGACGCCGCCGAGCAGCGTGATCGCGCTCATGGTGGCGCGGCGCAGGCGCATCGGCGCGGGGGACTCGAGGCTCATCGGCGCACCGCCTCGACGGGGGCGGAGCCGCCGAAGGTGCGGCCGAGCGCGCCCTCCAGTCGCCCGATGAACACCCACCAGCCGTCCAGCACGCCGTACTCGCCCCCGTGGCGCAGGCCGAACGCGAGGCCGCCGCCCACGAACGCCACCCGCCACGGCCACGGGTAGCGCCAGCGCGTGACGACCAGGCCGAGCCCGCGACCGTAGGCGCGGAGCTTGCGCCGGCGTTCTGCACGCTCGAGCCCGTGGGCGTCGGCGATGCCGCCGACCGACACCGACGGCGGGAGCCAGACGATCCCCGCGGTCTCCCGCGGCGCCCGGTCGTCGATGCGCAGGAGCAGGTCGGTCGCCTCGCCGGCCTGCCAGGGGGTCGGCGCCCCGGTGCCCAGGTCCGGGTCGAACCCGCCGACGGCGTCGAACAGGCTCCGCCTGACGAGCAGCCCCATCTCGATCACGCTCCACGCGTTCCATCGGTCGAAGGGCGTGCCGGGGGTGGGCAGGACGAACTTCGGGCCGTGCTCGTCGACGACGGTCATCGCGGCGAGTCGGGTCTGCGCGGGCAGCGACCGAAGCGCCTCGAGGCTGCCGGCCGGGAACCACGTGGTGTCGTTGGGGAACACGAGGAGCGGGTCGTCGCCGTCGAGCGACGCCACGCCGCGGTTGCGACCGCGTGCGGCCCCGGGGGCGCTCGTCGTGACGACCGCGCGCCCGGATCCCGCATCGAAGCCCTCGACCAGCGCCTCCACCTCTTCGACGTTCCGCTGCGCGACGATCACGAGCTCGTCGCCCGACGCGAGCCGGCCCGAGAGCGAGTCGAGGAGGCGCCGCAGCGGTTCGACGCGGCCGAGCGTCGAGACCACCAGTCCGAGTTCCACGATGTCTCATTCTGTACGATGAACTCGCCCTCCCATACGACAGGATCCACTGCGACATGCCAGCTGCGACCGACACGATCGAGCTCTCGATCGTGATGCCCTGCCTGAACGAGGCCGAGACCCTCGCGACGTGCATCGACAAGGCGAACGGGTACCTCGAGCGCAGCGGCGTCGTCGGCGAGGTCGTCGTCGCCGACAACGGCTCGACCGACGGGTCGCAGGAGATCGCCCGGGCGCACGGCGCTCGCGTGGTCGACGTGCCCGCGAAGGGCTACGGCAGTGCACTGCTGGGCGGCATCGAGGCGGCGCGGGGCACCTACGTCATCATGGGCGACGCCGATGACAGCTACGACTTCTCGAACCTCGACGCGTTCGTCGAACGGCTCCGCGCCGGCGACCAGCTCGTCATGGGCAACCGCTTCCGGG
The DNA here is from genome assembly GCF_004135055.1 of Agromyces binzhouensis. GTDB lineage: Bacteria > Actinomycetota > Actinomycetes > Actinomycetales > Microbacteriaceae > Agromyces > Agromyces binzhouensis. The sequence continues at coordinate 2,482 of NZ_SDPL01000288.1, forward strand.
GCGGCATCGCCGAGGGCGCGATGCCTCCCCTCCACAAGTACCTCGGCAACCCGGTGCTGTCCTGGGTCGGGCGCGTCCTGTTCCGCTCCCCGATCGGCGACTTCCACTGCGGGCTGCGGGGCTTCCACAGGCAGTCGATGCTCGACCTGCACCTGCAGACCACGGGCATGGAGTTCGCGAGCGAGGTGGTCGTGAAGTCGACGCTCGGCGGGCTCAGGGTGACCGAGGTGCCGACGACCCTCGACAAGGACGGGCGCAGCCGGCCGCCGCACCTGCGCAGCTGGCGGGACGGATGGCGCCACCTCCGGTTCCTCCTCATCTTCAGTCCCAGGTGGCTGTTCCTCATCCCCGGAACGGTCGCGTTCCTGTTCGGGCTCATCGGCACGCTCGCCCTCGCGTTCGGTCCGGTCGTGTTCGGGGACGTCGGGTTCGACCTGTCGAGCCAGGTGTACCTCGCCGCGCTCACCGTCGTCGGGTACCAGTCCGTGCTGTTCGCGATCCTGACCAAGATCTACGCGCAGCACGAGGGCTTCCGGATCCCGAGGTCCCGCAACTTCGACCGGCTCGAACGTCGGATCAGCCTCGAGAGCGGGGCCCTCCTCGGACTCGCCCTGTTCCTCGTCGGGCTCGCGATCGCGATCTGGCAGTTCGCCGTCTGGGCCGCCGCCGACTTCGGCCCGCTCGAGCCCGGTACGACGGCGCGCACGGCCGTCCTCGCCGCGCTCTTCATGATGCTCGGCGCGCAGACCGTCATGGCCGGCATGTTCCTCGGCGTGCTCAAGGTCGGGCTCCGCAAGGAATGAGCGCCGCAGCGGATGCCGCGGCGCGGCCGGAGCCCCGAGCGGACACGGTCTCCGTGGTGATGGGCACGCACAACGGTGCGCGCTTCGTCGGCGAGCAGGTCCGCACCATCCTCGCGCAGACGCGGCCGGTCGACGAGATCGTCGTGAGCGACGACGCCTCGACCGACGACACCGTCGCGATCGTCGAGCGGGCGGTGCGAGAGCATCGCGAGGCGGGCGGGGCCGTCGAGCTGAACGTGCTCCGCAACGTCGAGCCGCTCGGCGTCACCGCGAACTTCGAGCAGGCGCTCCGCGCCGCGACCGGCGACCTCGTCGCGCTGTCCGACCAGGACGACGTCTGGCGTCCCGACCGGGTCGCCGTCGCGGTCGCCGCGTTCGCGGAGCGGCCGGCGCTCCAGCTCGTGGCGGCCGACGCCGACCTGATCGATGCGGAGGGGGCCGCGATGGCGGCGACGCTGTTCGGCACCCTCGGCGTCGACGAGTCGCTGCGGGCCTCGGTCGACGGAGCCGCGGCGTTCGACGAGCTGCTCCGTCGGAACCTCCTGACCGGCGCCACCATGATGCTGCGCCGCGACCTGGTCGAGCTCGCGGCGCCGTTCCCGCCGAGCTGGGTCCACGACGAGTGGCTGGCGATCGTGGCATCCGTCTCGGGCGGGATCGCGGTGAGCCCCGAGCCGCTGATCGGGTACCGCCAGCACGGCGCGAACCAGATCGGCGTGACGTCCCTCGGGTGGGGTGGGCGGATCGACCGGCTCCGCGCTGCGCGCACCGAGCGCAACGGCAGGTTGCTCGCGCGCGCGGTCGCGCTCGCCGAGCGGCTCCCCGGCATCGCCGAGCGCGCCCGGAGGGTCG
>NZ_SDPL01000289.1 GCF_004135055.1 Agromyces binzhouensis
GGGCTCGCGCGTCTCGGCGGGTTCGGTCGGCGCGGGGGCGGCGCCCGCGGCGGTCGCGGACGTGTCGGTGGCCGACGCGGCCTCCGTCGTCGACTCGGCCGGTGCCGCGGCGTCGCCGCCGCCCGTGTCGCACGAGAACAGCTTCTCGCCGACGTTCACGGTCTCGCCTTCGGCCGCGTGCAACGCGGTCACGGTCCCCTCGAAGGGCGAGGGCAGCTCGACGACCGCCTTCGCAGTCTCGACGTCGGCGATGATCTGGTTGAGTTCGACGTGGTCGCCGACCTGGACGCGCCAGGCCACGATCTCGGACTCGGTGAGTCCCTCGCCGAGGTCGGGCAGCGCGAAGTCGCGGATGGTGCTCACGCGTCCACCTCCGTCACGTCCGAGAGGGAGTTCGGCCGGCCGAGGGCTCGGTCGACGCCGTCGAGGATCCGATCGAGGTCGGGCAGGTGGTGCTGCTCGAGCTTGGCCGGCGGGTACGGGATGTCGTGCCCGGTCACGCGCACCGGAGCGGCCTCGAGGTACTCGAAGCAGCGCTCGGTGATCGCGGCGGCGATCTCGGCCCCGACGCCGCCCTGCTCGCCGGCCTCGTGCGCGACGACGAGCCGGCCGGTGCGGCGCACCGAGGACTCGATCGTCGCGTAGTCGACGGGTGCGAGCGAGCGCAGGTCGATGACCTCGATCGACACGCCCTCCTCGGCGGCGGCGGTCGCGGCGTCCTTCGCGGTCTGCACGAGCGCGCCGTACGTGACGAGCGTCACGTCGTCGCCCGCGGCGACCGTCGTCGCGACGCCCATCGGCCGCGCGTCGGCGAGGTTCGCGTCGAGGTCGACCTCGCCCTTGACGTGGTACCGGCGCTTCGGCTCGAGGAAGATCACGGGGTCGTCGCTCGCGATCGCCTGGCGGATCATCACGTACGCGTCGGCGGGGTTCGAGCACGCCACGACGCGCAGTCCGGCCGTGTGCGTGAAGTACGCCTCGGGCGACTCGGAGTGGTGCTCGGCCGCGCCGATGCCGCCGCCGAACGGGATGCGGACGACGATCGGCATCCGCACCGTCCCGCGCGAGCGGTAGTGCAGCTTCGCGACCTGCGTCACGATCTGGTCGAACGAGGGGTACACGAACCCGTCGAACTGGATCTCGACCACGGGTCGGAACCCGCGATAGGCCAGGCCGACGGCCGTGCCCATGATGCCGGCCTCGGAGAGCGGGGTGTCGACGACGCGGTGCTCGCCGAACTCGGCCTGGAGCCCGTCGGTGATGCGGAACACGCCGCCGAGGGTGCCGATGTCCTCGCCCATGAGCACGACCTTGTCGTCCTCGGCGAGGGCTCGGCGCAGTCCCTCGTTGATCGCCTTGCCGAAGGTGATGGTCGTCATCGCTCCCCCTCCTCGTCGAACATGGCCAGGTACCGCGCGTAGCGCTCGCGCTGGCGCTCGAGGTGGCTGTTGGGTTCGGCGTACACGTGGTCGAACACGCTCATGGGCTCCGGGTCGGGGATCGCCGTGAGGCCGGCGCGGAGCTCTGCCGCGGCGCGGTCGGCCGCGGCCTTCGCGTCGGCGTCGACGGCGTCGATGTCGGCACCGGATGCCGCGATCAGCGCGTGCAGGCGCGTGATCGGGTCGCGCTCGCGCCACGCGGCGAGCTCGTCGTCGGTGCGGTAGCGCTTGGGGTCGTCGGCCGTGGTGTGCGGGCCCATGCGGTAGGTCACGGCCTCGATGAACGCGGGGCCTTCGCCCCGGCGCGCACGGTCGAGCGCCCAGCGGGTGACGGCGAGCACCGCGAGCACGTCGTTGCCGTCGACGCGGATGCCCGGCATGCCGAAGCCGTCGGCGCGCCGCGCGAGCGGCTGCTTGGACTGCAGCCCGACCGGCTCGGAGATCGCCCAGCCGTTGTTCTGGCAGAAGAACACGACGGGCGCATCGAAGGTCGAGGCGAACACGAGTGCCTCGTTCACGTCGCCCTCGCTCGTCGCGCCGTCGCCGAAGTAGGCGATCGACGCCGCGTCGGAGTCCTCCCACCTGGCGCCCATGGCCCAGCCGACCGCGTGCAGCGACTGCGCGCCGATGATGATCTGCGGGATCGCCATGCGCTTCTCGAAGGGGTTCCAACCGGATGCCGCGGAGCCGCGCCACACGCTGAGCAGTTCATCGGGGCGGACGCCGCGCAGCCACGCCACCGCGTGCTCGCGGTAGCTGGAGAACACGAAGTCGTCGTCGTGCAGGGCGCGGGCGGAGCCGATCTGGGCGGCCTCCTGGCCGGCGAGCGGCGGCCACAGGCCGAGCTCGCCCTGGCGCTGCAGCGCGGTGGCCTCGGAGTCGAGACGGCGGACCACGACCATGTCGCGGTGCAGGTCGATGAGGGCGTCGCGGTCGACGTCGGCGACCCACGGATCGAACTCGGCGTTCGCGTGGCGACCGCCGGTCGCGTCGAGGAGTCGGACGAGGTCGTCGGGGCGGGTGAGCAGCCCGGTCGCCTCTCGGTCGGAAGGGGTCATCGTCGAACCTCCGTGTCGGCTCGGCCGCCTTGTGGGCAGCCTCGCACCGGCGCCGATGCCGGGTACTCGCAGGGTACGACGATCTGGCATTCGGCTCAAGCAACGACGCTCGGATTGAGCAGGTTGCATAGTGTCACGGGCGATGCTGGTGCTAACGTGTGTCGATATGACCGGCTACGACCCCGTCGACCGAGCACTGCTCAGTGCCCTCGCCACCGACCCCCGGGCGACGGTCGTCGCGCTCGCCGAACGGCTTCGGATGAGCCGGAACACCGTCCAGGCGCGGATGGCCCGGCTCGAGTCATCCGGCGCGTTCCTCTCATTCGAGCGGAGCATCGATCCGAGCCCGCTCGGCTACCCGCTCGAGGCGTTCGTGGCGGTGCACGCGCGGCAGAAGGTGCTCGCCGAGGTCGTCGACGCGCTCTCCGAGATCCCCGAGGTGATCCAGGCGCACGGCCTCTCCGGCCAGATCGACCTGCTCGTGCGGGTCGTCTGCCGCGACGCGCACGACCTGTTCCGCATCGACGAGGCGATCCTCGCGATCGAGGGCGTCGAGCGCACGGAGACCTCGCTCGCGATGGGCGAGCTCATCCCCTTCCGATTGCGGCCGCTGCTCGAGCACTGACGATGATGTGGCGCGGGGGCGACCCGGCCGATCGCGCACGCCGCTCGGGTTTGGATCGGCGCGCCGGTCGTGTCAGGGTGGACTGCCCGAAACACCCCGCGAAGGAGCACCATGTCCCGGCGACGCCCCCTGCAGCTCGACGGACGACTCGCCGTCGTCACCGGAGCCGGAAGCGGAATGGGCCGGGCATCGGCCGAGCTGCTCGCCTCGCGCGGGTGCTCGCTCGCGGTGGTCGACCGCGACCCCGATGCGCTCGGATCACTCGCGACCGACCTGCGCGGCCGCGGGGTCGCCGTCAGCGCCCACACGATCGACCTCGCCGACCTCGAGGCCGTGGCGTCCCTCCCCGACGCGGTCGCCGCGGCGCACGAGCAGGCCCCGAGCATCCTGCTCAACTGCGCGGGCGTGTCGATGCTCGGCAGCTTCGACCAGGCGACGCTCGACGAGTTCCGCTGGGTGGTCGACATCAACCTGTGGGGCACGGTCGCGATGACGAAGGCCTTCCTGCCGGCGCTCGCGTCGGCGGGCGACGCGCACATCGCCAACGTGTCGAGCCTGTACGGGCTCGCCGCACCGTCGGGTCGCGTCCCCTACGTCACCTCGAAGTTCGCCGTGCGCGGCTTCACCGATGCGCTCCGCCACGAGCTCGAGACGACGGACGTCACCGTGTCGGCGATCTACCCGGGCGGCGTGCAGACCGGGATCATCCACCATGCCCGCGTCGCGGCCGCAGTCGCGCCGGGCGCTGCCGCGCGCGCCGCCGATGCGCAGTCCGCGCTCTACCGCACCACCCCGGCCCAGGCCGCCGAGCGCATCGTCGACGGCATCGTGCGACGCCGCCCGCGCGTGTTCATCGGACGCGACTCTCGTCTCAGCGACCTCGTCACCCGCGTCGCACCCGTCGGCTACTGGAACGTCATGCGCGGCATCGTCGCGGCCGCGGGCGACACGCGCAGCTAGCGCGCGATCCCCGCCGCCTGCGGGCCGGACGCGCGGCGTGCCCGTCG
>NZ_SDPL01000029.1 GCF_004135055.1 Agromyces binzhouensis
GGGCCGTGGAGCGCCGCGCAGTGCGGCCGGCCCCGAGGCTCGACGCGCTCCCCGCCGACGCCCGCCGATCCGCGGCATCCGACCCCGCCGTCATCACCGCGACCGACGTGAGCGACCTCTTCGGGCTCGGCCACCGCGAGGACCGCGACCTCGACGCGAGCCTCGAGGCAGCTCGCCTCGAAGGTCGGACCGCTCCGTCGTCCGCCGGTCCGCGCGAATCCGGCCACCCCGCGGCATCCGCCCACCGCACGCCCGTCGGCCGACGGACCCCGGCCGATCGTCGCGCGCCGCAGCGCCCCGAGGGACGCGCTCAGGACGGACCCTTCTCGTCGAAGGCCGCGCCGCGGCCGTCTCGGAAGCGCGCGCTGACGACGCGGTTCGCGAGCGTCGTCGCCATGGGATTCGTCGCGATGCTCGCCGTCGCGACATCCGTCCCGTCGCTCTCGCTGCTCACCCCCGCGGAGGTGCAGGCGATGGCGCTCTCGCAGAACACCGGCACCACGCTCGACGGGCAGCGCGTCGACATCTCCGGCGGCGCGCTCGCCGCGGGCGTCGGGCGCGAGGACTACCAGGCGCAGACCATCGAGGAGTACGCGCAGGCCGCGGGCATCCGCGCCGAGGCGACATTCACGAACAACCCGCTCGGCACGGTCCAGTGGCCCTTCGCGGTCGGCGTGCACATCGGCGACCGGTTCGGCTACCGCAACTGCTACGGCTGCTCGTCCAACCACCGCGGTCAGGACTTCAACCCCGGCCTGGGTGCGCAGATCCAGTCCATCGCCGACGGCGTGGTGTCCAACTCGACCGATTCGGGCGGCTCGCTCGGCGTCGTCACCATGGTCGACCACGTCATCGACGGCCAGGTCATCACGAGCGTGTACGCGCACATGGAGTACGGCTCGCGCCGCTTCGAGGTCGGCGACACGGTCGAGGTCGGCGACGTCCTCGGCACGACCGGCAACACCGGCATGTCGACGGGCCCGCACCTGCACTTCGAGATCCGCATCGGCGGGATCAACGGGGACTGGGTCGACCCGCTCGAGTGGCTGTACGCGAACACCAACTGACGCGGCATCCGTCGTCGGCGCGCAGCCGCTCCGCCCGTCTGCGGCCCGGCCGCTGCAGGCTCGGCTCGTCTCGTGCCGTGCCGTGCGTTCGGACGATGAGGTGAGTCTCGGTCCGCCCGACGAGGGCATGGACGCGTTCATCCTGCGAACTCGATCCGGCCGATGACGGCCCGGGCCCCGCCTGTCGCGGATTCGCAGGATGAGGCGGAACGTCGGCCCGGTTCGCGTGAGCATGGCGCGTGCCATCCTGCGAACTCGTTCCCGGCCCAGCCCGCCTGGCGCGGTGCGCGTGGGTTGTGCACAGGGCGGCTCCGCAGCGACACCGTTCGGCCAGACTGCGGGGCGTGCCCGACTCGCCGTCCGTCGACCCTGCCGCCGCCATCCGAACCCACGGGGGAGCGCTGCCCTACCGGACCCTCGACGAACTCGGCGTGCCGCGCACCGCGGTCCGGGCTGCGGTCCGCGACGGAGGGCTCCTGCAGGTTCGGGAGCGGTGGTTCGCCGTGCCGGATGCGCCGGCCGACGTGGTCCGAGCGGTCCGGGTCGGCGGGAGCCTGACTGCGACGTCCGTCGCCCGGCTCGAGGGGCTCTGGATCCGCGACGACCGGCGCCTGCACGTACGCGTTCCCCGCACGGCGGGGCGGTTGTGGTCGCCATCGCCGGTGCCGGCGCTCGGTCCCCGGATTCCGCTCGACCGCACGGCTCACGGCGTCTGCGTGCACTACCGGACGGTTGTTGGCCGCTCGACCGCGCGCGACGGAGTGGTGCTCGCCCTGGCCGAGATGGCGGCGTGCGCGCCACGACTCGACGCGCAGATCGCGGTCGACTCCGCACTCTCGCTCGGCAGGATCACGCGCGACGATCTCGGGGTGCTCCGCGGCATGCTCGGTGCGAGTCGTCGGCGCATCGCGGACGAGGCCGACGCCGGATGCCAGTCCGGGACCGAGACGATCGTGCGCCTGCTGCTGCGTGGACGCCGCGTGCCGCATCGAACGCAGGCATGGATCGCGGGTGTCGGGTACGTCGACGTGCTCGTGGGGGATCGGCTGGTCGTCGAGATCGACGGTGAGGGATTCCACACCGGTCCCGAGTTCGAGCGCGACCGGCGTCGCGACTTCGAGCTCGCGATGCGGGGGTACCTGGTCTTCAGGGTGAGCTACTCGATGGTGATGCACGAATGGCCCGCCGTGCGCGAGGGCCTGCTCGCGCTCGTCGAGCGCGGTGAGCACCGATGGGGCGCGCGGGCGCGCGAGCACGAGCGCGATGTGCGTCGTTCGCTCGCGCGGCGGCATCCCGGCGCGTGACTCACCCGCCGAGTTCGCAGGATGACGCGGCTCACCTGGCGCCTACGGCGGGCATGAGGCGGCTCATCCTGCGAACTCGCGACGGTGCCCGGCCGTGCGGCGCCGGGCCGATCGAGTTCGCAGGATGAGGGGCGCCTGGGTGCCCGGTGGGAGGGGATGGCGCGTGCCATCCTTCGAACGTGCGCGGTCGGGCGCCGCGGGGGCGCGCGTCGCCCGACGCCTGGCTCGCGGCTACGCCGCGAGCCAGGCGGTGGTGTCGCCGGGGAGCGTGCGGCCGTCGAGGACGGCGCTCGCGAGGATCACGTCGCCCGCGGGGAGCTCGACCGGGTCGCTTCCGGTGTTCGCCACGACGAGCACGCTCCCGTTGCGGACGGCGAGGACGTCGTCGCCGAAGCCCTCGATCCACTCGAGGTCGCCGGTCGCGAGCGAGCGCGCGCGGCGCTCGGCGAGGAGCGAGCGGTACAGCTCGAGCGTCGAGCCGGCGACGCCCCGCTGGCGGTCGCGGGCGAACTCCGCCCACTGGGCCGGCTGGGGGAGCCAGGTCGTGTCGGTCGGGCCGAAGCCGTAGGACGGCGCGTCGGACTCCCAGGGCAGCGGCACGCGGCATCCGTCTCGGCCGTAGCGCTCGCCGTCGGTGCGGAACCAGGTCGGGTCCTGGCGGGCCTCGTCGGGGAGGTCGACGGCCTCGGGCAGGCCGAGCTCCTCGCCCTGGTAGATGTAGGCGGAGCCGGGGAGGGCGAGCATGAGCGCCGTCGCCGCCCGTGCGCGGCGAAGGCCGACGACGGGGTCGGGAAGGCCCGGGCTCTTCGGCCCGATGCCGTGGCCCTGCAGGCTGTCGGCGGTGAGTGCGAGGCGCGAGGCGTGGCGGATGACGTCGTGGTTCGAGAGCACCCACGTCGAGGGTGCGCCGACCGCCGCGAACGTCTCGATCGAGTGGTCGATCACGGAGCGCAGCGGCGCCGCCTCCCACGGGGTCTCGAGGTAGGCGAAGTTGAACGCCTGGTGCATCTCGTCGGGGCGGACCCACTTCGCGACGCGCGCCAGAGGATCGACCCACGCCTCGGCGGCGAGGATCCGCTCGCCGTCGTACTCGTCGAGCACCTTCCGCCAGTCGCGGTAGACCTCATGCACGCCCTCCTGGCCCCAGTACGGCGCGCCGACGTTCTCGTCGTGGATCTCGGGCTCCAGCGGGACGCCGCCCTCGAGGCCGTGCTGGTTGCCCCCCATCGAGCCGGCGTCGGCGGGCGGGGTGTAGTCGGGGAGCCCGTCGGCCTTGATGAGGCCGTGCGCCACGTCGACGCGGAACCCGTCGACGCCGCGATCGAGCCAGAAGCGCAGGATGCGACGGAACTCCTCGCGGACCTCCTCCTGCTCCCAGTCGAAGTCGGGCTGCGAGCTGTCGAAGATGTGGAGGTACCACTGGCCGGGGGTGCCGTCGGGGTTCGTGGTGCGGGTCCACATCGACCCGCCGAAGACCGACTCCCAGTTGTTCGGCGGGAGTTCGCCGTGCTCGCCCTTCCCGTCGCGGAAGATGTAGCGGGCGCGCTCGGGGCTGCCGGGGGCGGCGGCGAGCGCCTCCTGGAACCAGGGGTGCCGGTCGCTCGAGTGGTTCGGGACGAGGTCGACGATGACCTTCAGTCCGAGCCGGTGGGCCTCGGCGAGCATGTCGTCGAAGTCGGCGAGCGTGCCGAAGAGCGGGTCGACGTCGCAGTAGTCGGCGACGTCGTAGCCGGCGTCCTTCTGGGGCGACGTGTAGAACGGCGAGAGCCAGATCGCGTCGACGCCGAGGTCGGCGAGTTCGGGCAGGCGCGAGCGGATGCCGGCCAGGTCGCCCATGCCGTCGCCGTTCGCGTCGGCGAAGGACCGGGGGTAGATCTGGTAGATCGCGGCGGTGCGCCACCATTCGGAAGTCATGGAGAAAACCTTAAGCCAATCTCAGTTATCTGGAAGCGCTTGCACGTTCAGGCGCCCCGCAGGAGCCTACCAAGCCGGTATCGATCATGTAACGCCGAGTTGTCAATGTGACGCGAAGCAGGTATACCTGAAACCGCTTGCAATCACATCGCGGGCAACCACATACGGAAGAACGGCCTTTCGAGCACGGTGCGCGGAACTCCCCACCAGGCGAAGGCGCCGATCTCACGCACACTGAGAAGGGCACACCAATGCGGGTGAACAAGAAGAGCCTCCTCGCGGCCGGCGCTGTCGCCGTCGTCGCGACCCTGGGTCTCGCTGGCTGCGCCGGCAGCGACTCGGGCGAGGGCGACAACGGCGCATCGGCCGGCGGCACGCTGACCGTCTGGGTCGACGCCGAGCGCGTCGACGCGCTGAAGGGCGCAGCCGAGGCCTACACGGAGGAGACCGGCGTCGAGGTCGAACTCGTCGGCAAGGACAACGCCACCATCAAGGACGACTTCATCCAGCAGGTGCCGACGGGCGAGGGCCCCGACATCACCATGGGTGCGCACGACTGGCTGGGCGAGCTCTCGACCAACGGCGTCGTGGCTCCGCTCGAGCTCGGCGACTCGTCGGCCGACTACCTCCCCGTCGCGATCGACGCGGCGACCTACGAGGGCACCGTCTACATGCTCCCCTACGCGGTCGAGAACATCGCCGTGCTGCGCAACGCCGACCTCGTCCCCGAGGCCGCGACGAGCTTCGACGACATGATCGCCAAGGGCGAGGCCGCCGGCCTCGAGCAGCCGTTCGTCGTCGAGCAGGGCGCCGAGGGCAACCCCTACCACCTCTACCCGTTCCAGACGGCGTTCGGCGCACCGGTGTTCGGCAGCGACGCGGAGGGCTACGACCCCAGCGACCTGCAGCTCGGCAACGAGGGCGGCGTGGAGTTCGCGAACTGGCTCGCCGGCCAGGGCAAGAACGGCACCGGCGTCTTCAACACCGACATCGACGGCGACATCGCCAAGCAGGCCTTCCTCGACGGCACCGCGGCCTTCTGGCTGACCGGTCCGTGGAACGTCGGCTCGGCCATCGACGCCGGCCTCAACGTCGCGATCGACACCGTGCCCAGCCCGACCGGCGACGCTGCCTCGCCGTTCGCCGGCGTCAAGGGCTTCTTCGTCTCGTCCGAGTCGGAGAACAAGGTCGCCGCGAACGACTTCCTCGTGAACTACATCGGCACCGAGGACGTCCAGCTCGAGCTGTTCGAGGCGGGCAACATCCTGCCCGCGCTCTCGGCCGCCGCCGAGACCGCCTCGAGCGACCCGATCATCGAGGGCTTCGCGGCCGTCGGCCAGGAGGCCGTCCCGATGCCCGCCATCCCCGCCATGGGTTCGGTGTGGCAGTACTGGGGCATCGCCGAGGCCTCGATCATCAACGGCGAGGACCCGACGGCGACCTGGGAGAAGCTCGCCGCCGACGTCCAGGCTGCGATCGACGCCAAGTAACGCCTGAGGCTCCGGGCCGGATGCCGCGAGGCATCCGGCCTGGAGCCACTCGCATCCCCAGCGTTCAACGAGAGAGCAGCAGATGAGCACCACGATCGACGAGGACGTCGCCACCGGGTCGGCGACTCCGCCCACGAAGCGGCAGAAGCGTGCCGCACGCATCGCGGACGCCGCGTCAGGCGGCATCCGCTCCATCCTGGTCAAGCTCCTGCTGCTCGGCATCGTCGACGCGATCGCGGTCTACGCGATCCTCGTCCTCGCGCTCTCGCAGGACTGGCTGATCCTCGCGATCGTGGTCGGCGTCACCGTCCTCGTCAACTGGATCTACTTCTCGCGGCGGGCCCTCCCGGCGAAGTACCTGACGCCGGGCGTGATCTTCCTCGTGCTGTTCCAGGTGTTCGTGCTCGTCTACACGGGCTACATCGCGTTCACCAACTACGGAACCGGGCACAACGGCTCCAAGGAGCAGGCGGTCAGCTCGCTCATGGCCGCCTCGCTCGAGCGCGTGCCCGACTCGCCCACCTACCAGGTGACGGTCGTCGACCAGCTCGGCACGCTCGGCCTGCTCGTCACCGACCCGGACGGAGACACGAGCCTCGGCACCACCGAGCAGCCGCTGCAGCCCGTCGACCCGACCGAGGTCGACGGCGGCAAGGCCGTCGCCGTCGACGGCTGGACCACGCTGCAGTTCAGCGACGTGATCGCCCGCACCAACGAGATCACCGAGCTCGCCGTGCCGTTCTCCGACGACCCGAACGACGGTGCCATCCGAACCCCCGACGGATCGAACGGCTACCTCTACACGTCGAACCTGGCGTACGACGAGGCCGCGGGCACGATGACCGACCTCTCGACGGGCACGGTCTACTCCGACATCGGCACGGGCGCCTTCACCGCCGAGGACGGCACCGAGATCCTGCCCGGCTGGCAGATCACCGTCGGCTTCGACAACTTCGTCCGTGCCGTCACCGACACCCGCCTCGCGGGGCCGCTCGTGTACGTCACGCTCTGGACCTTCGCGTTCGCGCTCATCTCGGTCGCCACCACGTTCTTCCTGGGCCTGTTCCTCGCGATCGTCTTCAACGACATGCGCATGAAGGGCCGGCGCTACTACCGCGTCGCGATGATCATCCCCTACGCGATCCCGTCGTTCCTCTCGGCGCTCGTCTGGGCGGGCATGATGAACGAGAGCTTCGGCTTCATCAACCAGGTGATCTTCGGCGGGGCCTCGATCCCATGGCTCACCGATCCATGGATGGCCAAGCTCTCCGTGATCATCGTGAACCTCTGGCTCGGCTTCCCGTACATGTTCCTCATCTGCACGGGCGCGCTGCAGTCCATCCCCGACGACGTGAACGAGGCCTCCAGCATCGACGGCGCCTCGGCGTGGCAGACGTTCCGCCACATCAAGCTGCCGCTGCTGCTCGTCTCCGTCGCTCCGCTGCTCATCGCGTCGTTCGCGTTCAACTTCAACAACTTCAACGTCATCTACATGTTGACGAACGGCGGGCCGCGCGACACCGGCGCGCCGATCCCGGTCGGCTTCACCGACATCCTCATCTCGATGGTCTACAAGGTGGCCTTCACCGGCCAGAACCGCGACTACGGCCTCGCCGCGGCCTACTCGATCATCATCTTCATCGTGGTCGCGGTGATCTCGATCATCGCGTTCCGCCGCACCAAGTCGCTCGAGGAGATCAACTGATGGCCGACAAGGACACCAAGCAGCCGCGTCGGTCCTGGGTCGAGAGCCCCGACATCGAGGGCGAGATGCTCGCGCTCTCGCTCGAGGCGCAGGCCGAGCGAGACGAGCGCCCGCGCGGGGTGCCGGTGAAGCACCCCTTCCGCTTCGGCAAGTGGTTCGCGGCGACCGGATGGCGCCACCTCGTCGGCCTCGTCGTCGTCGCCTTCGCCCTCTTCCCGGTCGTGTTCGTGATCTCCTCGTCGCTGAACCCGAACGGCACCCTGACCGGTTCGAACGCCCTGTTCTCGCAGATCGGGTTCGACGCGTACGCGCGGATCCTCACGAACCCGCAGGTGCCGTTCACGACCTGGTTCGCGAACACGCTGATCATCGCGGGCATCACGGCGATCCTGACGGTGTTCCTCGGTGCGCTCGCGGCGTACGCGTTCTCGCGCATGCGGTTCACGGGCCGCCGGTTCGGCCTCATCACGATCGTCGTCGTGCAGATGTTCCCGCAGATGCTCGCCGTCGTCGCGATCTTCCTCGTCATGAGCGCGATCAGCGACTGGTTCCCGGCGATCGGCCTGAACACCCACATCGGACTCATCATGGTCTACCTCGGCGGAGCGCTCGGCGTGAACACGTACCTCATGTACGGGTACTTCAACACGATCCCGGCGTCGATCGACGAGGCGGCGAAGATCGACGGCGCCGGACACGCGCGCATCTTCTTCACGATCATCCTGCGGCTCGTGGCCCCGATCCTCGCGGTCGTCGCGCTGCTCTCGTTCATCTTCTCGGTGAACGAGTACGTCGTGGCATCCGTGATCCTGATCGAAACCGAGAACCAGACGCTCGCGGTGGGCCTCACGAAGCTCGTCTCGAACCCGCGGTACGCGGACTGGGCGGCGTTCTCGGCGGGCGCCGTCATCGCGGCCCTCCCCGTCGTGCTGCTCTTCCTCTACCTGCAGAAGTACATCGTCGGCGGGCTCTCGGCCGGCGCCGTGAAGTAGGCAGGGCTCAGGGCGACGACGGATGCCGCGCGCGGAGGCCCCGCGTCGCGGCATCCGTCGTCACCGGCTCACCCGAACGTGAAGTCGAGGGGCTGGATCTCGGTCGCGTCCCACCGGATCGGCCATCCGCCCGGGACGTCCGCGCCGCCGGCGAGATCGTCCTCGTCCTCTGGCGGGTAGGTGAGCACGCTCGCCTTCGCGAGCAGGTCGGCGTGGTCGGTTCCGTCGAACGTCGCATCGTCGTCGACCGAGAACGTCAGCTCGATGTCGGGGAGCTCTCCGTCCGCCGGTTCCTCGAGGGTGCAGACGCGCTCGCGCCCGTCGTAGGTCGCACATCCGATCGGGTCGTCGACCAGGTCGATCCGATCCGACCAGTCGAACTTCACCCGGATCAGCCGGGAGCCGTCCTCGGCGGCGCTCCGGTCGTCGAAGATCGCGGCGGTCAGCTCCACCGTCGCCTGAACCTCGTCGCCGGGTGCGGCCGAGGCGGGATCGAACTCGACGTCGACCGGGAACACGTCGGCGCCCAGCACGAGCGGCCCCGCGGCCGGCGGGACGAGTCCCGCGTCGAGCTCCTCGTCGCCCTCGGTGATGCCCACCGCCTCGAGCGAGACGAGTCCCGCGTCCGACTCGCCGACCGGAACCCGGATCGGCACGAAGATCCACTGCGTCTCGAGCGCGCCGCCCACCCACCGGCCGCTTCCCTGCTCGGCCGACGGGACATCGACCGGGAAGTCGACGACGCAGACGTCCTCCTCGACGGACACGCACGCGCCGGCACCGTTCTGCAGGAAGGCGCCGAAGAGGTTGGGCGGCTCGGCGAAGTCCGGTGTCGCGATCCGGAACGCGAAACGCGCGTCGTCGGAGTTCGCGTCGAGCGAGCGATGCACCGCCATGACGTACTGGCGCGTGCTCGACTCGGGGTCGGGCCGGTACGCCTCGACCTGCATCCAGTACGGCGGTGCGTCGGTCGTGATCTCGACCCGCTCCGCGAAGCTCGGGCCGATGCCGGGATCGACCTCGGAGACGCGGCTGTCGTCGACGCTCACGAGTCGGGTCGGCTTGGCGCTCACGGTGCCCGAGAACCCCTCGGGAGGCACCGTGAACTCCAGGTCGGCCTCCGGGCGGAGCGTGCCCGGGTCGATCAGGCACTGGTCGCCGGGTCGCACGAGCCCGGGTGCGTCCGGCTCGCGGAGGTCGTCGGTCGAGGCGTCGAGCCATCCGAGGCACGAATCGCCCGCGAGGGCGAGCTGTTCGGGCCAGGTCACGGCGACGGCGACGAGCGCGTCCTGCGGAGCATCCGCTGCATCGACCGCGACGGTCGCGACGACGGCGCCGGCGGCGGGATCCGGGTCCGCCGGCGCGGTCAACTCCGTGACGACGCTCACCGGCTCCGCGGTCGGCGTGGGCGTCGGGGTTCCGGTCGCGGCCTCGGTCGTGGCGACCGGGCGCGCGATGCCGGTGATGCCGTTCCACAGGAGGACGGCCAGCCCGATGAACACGCCCAGTCCGATCACGGCGGCTCCGACGATCGCCGCGACGAACGTCCAGCCGGGCAGGAGCGGGAGCTGCCGGAACGTGCCCTCGAGCGTCACCGACGGCTGACCCTCCGGCGTCACCGTGACGGTGAAGTCGTGCTGCTCGGGGTCGCCCCGCCACAGCACGCCCCGCGCGTGCACGCGGAGCCCGACCTCCTGGGTGGATCCGGCCGGGAGTGCCACGCGCGGGCGCTCGATGGTCAGCTCGAGGTTGCCCGCCGAGACGGCGAGGTCGGCCTCGGCGTGGGCGTTGCCCGCGTTCGTGACCGAGATGCGGGTCGACGCGCCGCGACGCCCCTCGAGCGTGGGCGGCGACAGAACGGCCGCGACGTCGCTGAACGACTGGATCGTCGCGATCGCCTCGAGCACGAGGAAGTCGTCGGGGTTGCCGGCGGGAACGACCCTGAAGCGCACGACCATCTCGCCGACGGCCCAGTTCTCGCCGTGCGCGAGCCGCATGGTGGCCACCGCGGTTCCGGTCTCGCCGGGGTGGACGAGCACCGTGTCCGGCTCGATGACGATGAGGTCGGCGGCATCGTCGATCGCGGTGAGCCGGTACGCCTCGACGTCGTCGCCCTCGTTGCGGAGCGTCAGCGTGAACTGCTCCGTCGTGCCCGGAGTGATCGTGAGCGAGGCAGGCTCGATGTCGGCGACCGTGGCCATGCATCCGACGCTACGAACGGGTGCGCCGCACGTGTCGGCCCTCCGACCCGCCTTCCGGGCACCGGACGTGCCCTTTCGGTCACCCGCCGATGATCACGGTCGCCGCGCCCGGGCCCGGAACGATGGGCACGCCGTGCATCGACGTGTCGCCGACCCGCGCGGCCGGGAAGCCGCCGATGAGCACCGTCGTGCTGCCCATGACGATGCCGTTCGGGGCCGGTGAGGCGCACACGATCCCGCCCGGAATGCCGTTCGCCACCGCCGCGGGCATGCCCGCGATCAGCACGGTCGGGATCGCCGCGACGGGGGTGATCGGTCCGCCAGCGTGCGGAATGACGCCGTCGACGAGCGGGCACACGGCCATGTCGCCGACTCGGAGCGCGGGACCGACGGGCATGCACGCACGCTACCGAACGCGCGCCGGCGCGCGGCCGGGTTCCGGGGCGGGCGAAGGGGCAACGACGCCGCCCGTTGAGGTCACGTTGAGTGCGCGGAGAGCGGTGACGGCCATGATGCTCGCGACGGCACGTCACCACGCCGTCCGCCAGCGCCGAGGAGGAAGCCATGTCCCGCATCGCCGTCCGCGTGTACGCGCGGGATCCGATCTCCGAGGCCGGAGTGACGAGTGCGCTCCGACCGCGACCGGAGGTCCGGGTCGTCTCAGCCGACGAGCAGGACGCCCCGGACGTCGTGCTCGTGATCGTCGACGCGGTCGACGACGAGTCGCTCAACACGCTGCGGTTCGTCCGCCGCAACGGCGAGGCCAGGGTCATCCTGATCGCGTCGGAGCTCGACGACCAGGATCTGGTCCGCGCCGTCGAGAGCGGCGCGGTCGGGTTCGTCCGCCGATCCGAGGCGACGACCGACCGGCTCGTGTCGTGCATCGTCTCGGCGGCAGCGGGGGAGGGCACCGTTCCGCCGGACCTGCTCGGGCGGCTGCTCGACCAGGTCGGCCGACTCCAGCGCACGGTGCTGGACCCGCGCGGCATCGCGTTCACCGGTCTCGCATCCAGGGAGATCGAGGTGCTCCGGCTCGTCGCCGACGGGTGGGACACGGCGCACATCGCGGCTGAGCTCTGCTACTCGGAGCGCACCGTGAAGAACGTGCTGCACGACGTCACGACCCGCCTGCAGCTCAGGAACCGCTCGCACGCCGTCGCGTACGCCATGCGCGAGGGCCTGATCTGACGCTCCGGCGTCCCCGCGGCTTGCCCGAGGAGGAATCCGACGCTGCCCCCGCGGATGCCCCGGCTCCGCCGACCGGTGCACGGCGCCGGACCACACTTGACGCATGATCGGCGAGATCGACGACGCGATCCGCGCCCTCGTACGGCGGTCCGAGGGGATCGCCGCGGACATCGAGGTCGCCCTGGACGCGCCCACGAAGGAGTGGGCGGCCCGCCGCAACGCGCCGACGGTCGACCTGTTCCTGTACGACATCCGCGAGGACATGCGCCGTCGCGAGCACGGCTTCACCGAGGTGCGGGACGAGCACGGCGTCGTCACGAGCCGCGTGCCCGCACCCCGGTTCTTCAAGCTCTCGTACCTGGTGACGGCGTGGACGCAACGACCTGACGACGAGCATCGCCTGCTGGATGCGCTGCTGCGGTGCTTCCTCCAGTACGACGCGGTACCGGATTCGTTCGTCGTCGAGACGCTGGCCGAGACTGGCCTTCCGTGCTCGATCAACGTGGCGCTGCCCCCGCCGGAGGACCGTGCGTTCGCCGACGTGTGGTCGTCGCTCGGCGGCGAGTTGAAGCCGTCGCTGGACGTCGTCATCACCGCGCCGATGACGCGCGGGATCTCGTACCCCGTCGGCCCGCCGGTCGATCGCGTCGAGACGCGTCTCAGCGCCGCCGCGCTCGGCGTGACCGACGAGGTCCGGAGCCTGCCGCGTGTCGGCCCGGACCGTGCGCGATCGAGGAGGTGACATGATCTCCGACCCCGGCATCGTGCACCTGCTGGGTCGGGTCGGCGTCATCGAAGACCGGATCCGACGACTGGTGGCCGCGCGGCGCGCGGTCGATCCGCAGCCGGACGACCCGTTCCGCGGGCTCTACCTGAGCGACGAGATGGTCGATCGGCTGCTGGCGGGCGCACCCGGGGTGCCCGACTGGTCGGATGCCTCGGCGCGACTGGCCGAGACCGAGCAGGCCGCCGACCTCGCCGAGGCCGCGGGGCACGCGCTTCGGCTCAGGCGCCTGTCGCAGGCGTTCGGACTGGGGCCGATCGACGAGGACCTGCTCGTGATCGCGTTGGCGGCCGACCTGGATCCGAGGTTCGAGCGGTTCTTCGGCTACCTCAACGACGACGTCGGGCGCCGTCGGCCGTCGTTCGCGCTCGCGCTCGAACTCTGCGGCGTGCCGCTCACGTCTGCGGCCGACCGGGCCCGCCTCATCTCCGGACCGCTCGTGTCGGGCGGGCTGGTCGTGGTCGAGGACGACGACCGTCCATTGCCGGGTCGGGCGGTGCGCGTGCCGGATCGCGTGGTCGGGCACCTGCTCGGCGACGACGGACCCGATCGCGCACTCGAAGGAGTGCTGCGCGACCCGTCGTCGGTCGAGTGGGGCGACCCCAGCCGGGTGTCGGCCGCGCTCGCGGCGGGCATCCGTCTCATCCACCTCCGCGAGCCCGCGACCGGGTCGGGCGAGGCCGTCGCCCATCGAGGCCTCCGATCCCGGGGCCTCGGCGCACTCTTCCTCGACCTGTCGCGCCTCGGCGCCGAGCACGAGGCGATCCCGCTCGCGCGCGCTGCCGTCCGGGAGGCCCGGCTGCGCGGATGCGGCCTCATCATCGGGCCGCTCACCGACGAGACCCCTGCCGGCCTGGTCGAGGAGCTCGCCGACTCGCCGCAGCCGACCGTCTTCGTCGGCGACACGGCCTGGAACCCGACGTGGTGGCGCGAACTCCCCGCGATGATCGACGTGGAACCGTCCACGGTCGACGACCGCGCCCGACTGTGGCGCGACCTGCTCGGACCGGTCGCCGAATCCATCGACGTCGCCGAGGTCACCGGCCAGTTCCGGCTCCGGCCCGAACAGGTGCAGCGCGCCGCGCGCACGGCGCGCACCGAGGCGACGGTGTCGAGGACGGGGGAGCTCACGGCCGACGACCTCGCGGCCGGAGCCAGGGCGGAGAACGCGTCGGCGCTCGACCGGCTCGCGCGTCGCGTCGACCCGAGGGTCGGCTGGGACGACCTCGTCCTGCCGGCGGCGCCCATGAACGCCCTCCATGAGATCGAGCTGCGGGCTCGGCACCGGGAGCAGGTGCTCGGCGACTGGGGGATGCGACCGGGCGGCGGCCGCGGCCACGGCGTCGTCGCGCTCTTCGCCGGCGACTCCGGCACGGGCAAGACGATGTCGGCCGAGGTGGTCGCGGGCGGGCTCGGCCTGGACCTCTACGTCATCGACCTGTCGACGGTCATCGACAAGTACATCGGCGAGACCGAGAAGAACCTGGAGCGGATCTTCCGCGCCGCGACGGGGACGAACGCGGTGCTGCTGTTCGACGAGGCCGACGCGGTGTTCGGCAAGCGCAGCGACGTGAAGGACGCGCACGACCGCTACGCGAACGTCGAGAGCGCCTACCTCCTGCAGCGCATGGAGACCTTCGACGGGCTCGCGATCCTCGCCACGAACCTGCGGGCGAACATCGACGAGGCCTTCACCAGGCGCCTCGACGTCATCGTCGACTTCCCGATGCCGGACGCGGCCCACCGCTCGAGGCTCTGGGACCGGAGCCTCGGCAGCCGACTGGGCCGCGACGACGACATCGACCTGGAGTTCCTCGGGCAGTCGTTCGAGCTCGCCGGAGGCGCCATCCGCTCCGCCGCCATCACCGCCGCGTACCTCGCGGCGTCCGAGCACGGCACCGTGCGCATGAAGCACCTGATCGTCGCGGTGCACCGCGAGTACCGCAAGCTCGGCCGGCTCGTCGTCGAGCGCGAGTTCGGCAGGTACTGGGCCGAGGTGGCGAGCGGATGACCGGACTCGCGTCAGGAGCCCGCCGTGCGGCCGTACGGGCGGTTCGACGTGCCCGAAAGGGCAGACCTCGCCCGTGACGGCCGCTGCGGCGGTCCAATGGAATCGGGCGATCGTGGAGGTGGACCATGCACGCACACGACTGGGATCCCGCCGAACCGGCGACGGTCCGGAAGGCGGAGACCGTTCGCGAGGCATCGGCGTCCGCCGCTGCGGCGGGCCTGGCCGCTCGACGGCCTGAGGCGATCGGGCCGGCCGGGATGCTCCGCCTGCAGCGCGAGGCGGGAAACGGCGCGGTCAGCGACCTCGTGGAGGAGGGGCGATCGCCCGTGCACGACGTGATCTCGTCGGGCGGCGCCGCGCTCGAGCCCGGGCTGCGGACGGACATGGAGCAGCGGTTGGGCGCCGACTTCGGCGACGTCAAGGTGCACACGGATGCTCCAGCTCACGAATCCGCGCGGTCGGTGAACGCGCACGCGTATACCGTCGGGTCGCACGTCGTGTTCCAGCGCGACGCGTACGATCCCGGTTCGACCGAGGGGCGCACGACGATCGCGCACGAGCTCACGCATGTCGTGCAACAGCGATCCGGCCCGGTGGACGGCTCGCCCGCCGGCGGCGGCATCAGCGTGAGCGATCCGGGCGACCGGTTCGAACGGGCTGCTGCCGACAACGCGGCTCGCGTGATGAGCGAGCCGGCGCCCGTTCAGCGGCAGGCCGACGACGCCGCCCCGGCCCCAGCGGTGCAGCGCCAGGGCGAGGAGGAAGAGGAGGCCGAGGCCGTGCAGGGGCTCTTCGTCCAGCGCCAGGAGGCCGAGGAGCCGGAGGAGGAGGAAGCGGCCGGCTGAGCCGCGACCCGCATGCCGGAGGCATCCGCATCGCTCGACCCGACGCACGACCCCTGACCGGAGCGGACGTCGATGACACTCGCCGCGGACACCAGACGCGACCGACCGGTCGTCGATCGACACCCGCCCGGCGGCATCCGGTCGGCGACGGCCGCCGCGCTCGCCGCCGCACGCCGGACTGCGGACCGTGGGGGTGGACCGTCGCCCGGAAACGAGGCGATCCTCGCACTCCAGCGCGCGGCGGGGAATGCGGCGGTGAGCGCACTGGTCGCCGCGAAGTGGCGCAGGCCGAGCAGCGACGCGATCGTCGAGATCGACGGGGCCCTCGTCGAACTTCGCCGCGACGAACCCGACATCGACCGTGTCGAACGCGGGCTCAAGCAGGCGAAGGCGGCCGGGATCCCGGTCGACCTCGAAGGCATGAAGCCGCCGGCCTCGGCGCTCGCGGTGCGGATCACCGGCTTCGGCCCCGGCTCGGTGCCGGCGAAGAAGCCCGTCCCGCCGCCGAAGCCCGTGCCGGCCGTCTCGCCGCTCGGGAAGGCCGCGGCCAAGCGCATGACGGTCAAGCCCCGGGCAGCGGCGGCGGGTCCG
>NZ_SDPL01000290.1 GCF_004135055.1 Agromyces binzhouensis
CGAGTGCGCCCGCGGCATCCACCAGCCCGACCCACGTGCCGAGGCGGTTGCTCAGCTCGCTGAGCGTCGCCCCCAGGCCGTCGGGCCGGAGCGCGGCGAGCGAGATCGCGCGCTGCGCCTGGAGCGCCCAGGCCTGGCGGGCGTTCGCGTCGGCGGCGTTGAGTTCGGCGATCGTGCGCGCGACGCGGATGAACGGGGTGCGGTACGGGACCTCGAAGAGGGGCACGCCATGGCGTGCGCAGGCCTCGACGAGGAGTGCGGGCGTGCCGTCGCGGACGACCTCCGTGCCGAAGCCGAGGGCCGAGACCCCGGCGCCCGCGAGACGCGCGACGTACGCGTCGAAACCGGCCGGGTCGTCGCTGCCGCTGTCTGCGCCGAACTGGGTGCCGGTCGTGAGCAGGACCTGCCCGGGCTCGATGAACGGCGCCGGATCGGCGAGGTCGGAGCTGTGGACCCAGGGCACGGCGGCGTCGAGGGCATGCGCCGGCAGCGACGCCGCGTCGGTCAGCAGCGTGAGCGCGAGGTCGTCTCGGCCGAGCAGGGTGCGCACGGTGGGCTTCATCGGTGATCCTCGCCTCGGTCGAGAATGTACGTCGAGTCGAACACTCAGCGCCGAGTGTACAGCCCGGTGATTCGACGCGCCCTCAGGTGACGGCGCTTCGGTGCGCGAACCGTGGCTCGCGCCAGACCTCGCTCTCCAGCACGTCGTGGAGCGACTCGACCGCATCCCACACGTCAGCATGCGTGACGTAGAGCGGGGTGAACCCGAACCGCATGAGGTCCGGCGCCCGGAAATCACCGATCACTCCGCGCTCGATGAGCGCCTGCATGACCGCGTAGCCGTCCTCATGGCGCAGGGCGACCTGGCTCCCGCGCCGCGTCGATCGCCGTGGCGTCACCACCTCGATCGGCCACGCGCCGAGCCTGCGGTCCACGAGCGCCATGAAGAGCTCGGTGAGCCTGAGGCTCTTCTCCCGCACGAGCGACATGTCCACCTCGGCCCAGATGTCCAGGCTCGCCTCGAGCGCGGCGAGCGAGAGCAGTTGCGGCGTGCCCACCCGGAACCGGCCGATCCCGCTCATCGGCTCGTATCCGATCTCGAAGTCGAACGGCCTGGCATGCCCGTGCCAACCCGTCACCGCGGGCCTCGCCGCCTCATGGTGCCGTGATGCGGCCCACATGAACGACGGCGATCCGGGCCCTCCGTTCAGGTACTTGTACGTGCATCCGACCGCGAAGTCCGCGCCGGCCGCCCCGAGGTCGATCGGCACCGCGCCCGCGCTGTGGCAGAGGTCCCAGACCATGATCGCGCCCGCCTCGTGCACGCGCGCCGTGACCTCGGCGAGATCGTGCATCCGCCCGGTCCGGTAGTCGACGTGCGTGAGCACGACGACGGCGACGTCGTCGCCGAGCAGCTCGTCGAGCGCCGGACCCCCGTCGCGCACGAGCCGACGCTCGAGCGGCGTCGCGCCGCCCGCCATCGACTGGACGGCTTCGATCACGTAGAGGTCGGTGGGGAAGCTGCCGTGCTCGGCCACGATCACGTTCCGGTCGGGTCGGAGGCGTGCGGCCGCCGTGACCACCTGGAACAGGCTCCCCGAGGTCGAGTCCCCGAGCACGACTTCGCCCTCCGCCGCGCCGATGAGCGGAGCGATGCGGTCCCCGACCGATTGCGGCTTGGCGAACCATCCGGCGTCGTTCCAACTCCGGATCAGGCCGATGCCCCACTCCTCCGCGATGACCCGGTCGACGTGCGCCCGCGTGGCGCGGGGCAGCGCGCCGAGCGAGTTGCCGTCGAGGTAGACGATCCCGTCGGGGAGGTCGAATCGCTCGCGGAACGGTGCCAGCGGGTCGGCCGCGTCGAGCGACTCGCACGTCGCGCGGTCGATCGTCGTCGGGCCGGGGGCCGTCGAGTCCGGGTGCAGCATGATCGGTCCGCCTCTCGGGTCGGTCTGCGTGGTCACAGCGCGAGGAAGCGCCGCGCGTTGTCGTGGAGGATCGCGGCCCGCTCGGCATCGTCGAGGCGATCCGAGCGCGCGACGACGTCGCCGACGGGGGACTCGCCCAGCGGGTAGGGGTAGTCGCTGCCGAGCATCACCTGCGACGCGCCGAGTGTCTCGACCAGCAGGTGCAGCGCCGCCGGATCGAAGACGACGGAGTCGACGCTGAAGCGCTCGAGGTACGCGGACGGCGGCAGGTCGCTGACGCCGACGAGGTCCGGTCGGCGATGCCACGCGTTCTCGAAGCGACCGAGCCAGAACGCGAAGGAGCCTCCGCCGTGCGCGAAGGCGATGCGCAACGACGGCGGGACGCGATCGAACACGCCGCCGAGGATCATCGCGATGATCGACAGGTGGGTCTCGGCCGGCATCCCCGTCAGCCAGCGGGCCATCCATCGGTCGAGTCGGGGCGACTCGGGCATGTCCCACGGGTGCACGAACACCGGCACGCCCTGCGCCGCACAGTGCTGCAGGACCGTGACGATGCCCTCGTCGTCGAGATCGCGATCGCCCACGTGGTTCCCGATCTCGATGCCGCGGTGCCCCGACTCGATCGCGCGGTCGATCTCGGCGCACGCGGCGTCCGGGTCCTGCAGCGGCACCTGCGCGAACGGGACCAGGCGTTCGGGCGCCGGTGCGCAGACCTCGAGCGCGAGGTCGTTGAAGATCCGGGCCACCGCGGCAGCGCGATCGCCCGGCTGGTCGTACGAGAAGAAGACGGGCGTCGGCGAGATGACCTGGATGTCCACGCCGTCGCGATCCATGTCCGCCAGGCGCGCCCCGGCGTCCCAGCAGTTCGCCTCGATCCGACGGAACTCGCTCGAGCCGACGAGGATCATGGCCTCGCGCTCGGAGTCCACGCGCAACGACGGCCAGGTGCCCGGCCCGACGCGGGCGGTCAGGTCGGGCCAGCCGTTCGGCACGAAGTGCGTGTGGACGTCGATCGACCCCACCCGGTCAGCCCTTGCCCGGGTGGACGGTGCCGCACTTCGGGCACGTGCGGCCCTCCTCGCTCTCGTAGAAGTCGCGGAAGACGGGCGGAAGGTCCTCGACGATGTCTCGCACCTGCAGCTCGACCTCGTGCACCTTCGTGTCGCAGTTCGGGCAGAACCAGGCGAACCTCTCGAGCGTGCCCTCCTCGCGGATGCGCTCGATCACGATGCCGATCGAGCCGGCCTCGGGACGCTGGGGGGAGTGGTACACGTTGCCGGGGAGCAGCCACATCTCGCCCTCGCGGATGTCGATCCGCTGCAGGCCCTCGTCGGTCTGGATGTTGACGTGCATGTTCCCGCGGTACTGGTAGAACCACTCCTCGTACGGGTCGAAGTGGAAGTCGGTGCGCTGGTTCGGACCGCCGACGACCTGCACGATGAAGTCGCCCATCGGCTCCCATGCCTGCTTGTTGTTGACCGGCGGCTTGAGCAGGTGCTCGTGCTCGCGGATCCAGGCGGCGAAGTCGATGACGGGTGGGATGGTGGTCACGGTTCCTCCTCGGTGGTGGTGGTGGTGGTTCGTTCGGCCTCGTCGCCGACCGGGTGACGGGCGACGGCCTGGATCTCGATGCGCAGGTGCGGATGCGGGAGCGCATGCACCGCGACCGTGGTCCGGGCCGGTCCGGATTCGTCGAAGTACTCCGCCCAGACGGCGTTGTACGCGGCGAAGTCGTTCATGTCGACGAGGTAGGCCGTCGCCTGCACGAGGTCGCCGAGCCCGCACCCCGCCTCGGCGAGGATGCCTCGGATGTTCTCGAGGACCGCGCGGGTCTGCGTCGCCGCGTCGAGCCTCGTCGCGCCGAACTCGTCGGCCTCGGCGCCCTCGATCGTGTTGTCGGGGCGGCGGCTGCTCGTGCCGGAGACGAACACGAAGCCGCCGGCGAGCCTGGCGTGCGGGAAGCGTCCGCGGGGCGTCGCCTTCCCGTCCACGGTGATGGCGTCGGCGGTCATCGCGTCTCCTCCTCGTCCACGCGCACCGAGACCCGCCCGAGCCCGGCCACCTCTGCCGCGACGGAGCCCCGCGCGGGCGCCGGCACGGCGGCGGT
>NZ_SDPL01000291.1 GCF_004135055.1 Agromyces binzhouensis
TGCCGGCGCCCGCGGCGCTCGGCCTCGCGCTGGGTCCCGGCGCCGCCGCGTCCGCTCGACGTCCGGCTGTCGTCGCGGATGCCGATCTGCGAGAGCAGTCCGGCCAGCAGCGAGCGATGGATGCCGTCGGGGTTCGGTGCGCCGGCCTCCGCCGCGACGTGCAGGCCGAGCGGCTTCGCCAGGCGCACGAGCTGGCGGTAGAGGTCCTGCCACTCGCGCACGCGCAGGTAGTTGAGGAACTCGCTCCGGCACATCCTGCGGAACGCGCTGCCGGAGAGCTCGCGCTGCTGCTGCTCGAGGTGGTTCCAGAGGTTCAGCAGCGTGATGAAGTCGCTCGTCGGGTCGACGAAGCGGCGGTGCATCTCGTCGGCCTGCTCGCGCCGTTCGAGCGGCCGCTCGCGCGGGTCCTGGATGGTGAGCCCCGCGACGATCGCGAGCACCTCGCGGCTGACGCCCTGCGCCTTCGACTCGAGCACCATGCGCGCGAACCTCGGCTCGATCGGCAGGCGGGCCAGCTGCCGGCCGGTGCGCGTGAGTTCCGGGCCGCCCGCGGCATCCGCCTCGTCGATCGCGCCGAGCTCGCGGAGCAGGTCGACGCCGTCGCGGATGCCGCGGGCGTCGGGCGGCGTCAGGAACGGGAAGTCCTCGACGGCCCCGAGCCCGAGCGAGGCCATCTGCAGGATGACCGCGGCGAGGTTGGTGCGCAGGATCTCGGGATCGGTGAACTCCGGCCGCTTGTCGAAGTCGTCCTCGGAGTAGAGGCGGATGGCGATGCCGTCGCTCGTCCGGCCCGAACGCCCGGAGCGCTGGTTCGCCGAGGCCTGCGAGATCGGCTCGATCGGGAGCCGCTGCACCTTCGAGCGGGCCGAGTACCGGCTGATGCGCGCGGTGCCGGCGTCGACGACGTAGCGGATGCCGGGCACGGTGAGGCTCGTCTCGGCGACGTTGGTCGCGAGGATGACGCGTCGCCGGAGCCCCGCGACCTTCGACGGCTCGAACACCCGGTGCTGGTCGGCTGAGGAGAGCCGCCCGTAGAGCGGGAGCACCTCGGTCACGTCCGCCGCACCGCGCCGCGTCGCGTGGGCCCGCACCGCGGCCTCGGCGTCGCGGATCTCGCTCTCGCCCGAGAGGAAGACGAGCACGTCGCCCGGGGCCTCGCGCCCGAGCTCGTCCAGCGCGTCGAGGATGCCCCGCTGGATGTCGCGGTCCTCGGCGGCCGCGCCCTCGTCGTCGGCCTCCTCGCCAGGACCCGACCCGGCGGACTCCGCCACCAGCGGCCGGTACCGGACCTCGACCGGGTAGGTGCGGCCGGAGACCTCGATGATCGGGGCCGGCGTGCCGCCGGCATCCGCGAAGTGCGCTGCGAAGCTCTCGGGGTCGATCGTCGCGCTCGTGATGACGACCCGCAGGTCCGGTCGGCGCGGGAGGAGCCGCTTGAGGTAGCCGAGCAGGAAGTCGATGTTGAGGCTGCGCTCGTGCGCCTCGTCGATGATGATCGTGTCGTAGCGGCGCAGGTCGCGGTCCCGGTGGATCTCGTTCAGCAGGATGCCGTCGGTCATCACCTTGATGCGCGTGGCCTCGCTCGCGCGGTCGGTGAACCGGACCTGGTAGCCGACGAGGTCGCCGAGCTCGACGCCGAGCTCCTCGGACACGCGTTCGGCGATCGTGCGGGCCGCGATCCGGCGCGGCTGGGTGTGCGCGATGGACTCCCGCCCGAGCTCCAGGCAGATCTTCGGCAGCTGGGTCGTCTTGCCCGACCCGGTCGCGCCCGCGACGATGACGACCTGGTGATCCCGGATGGCGCGTGCGATGTCGTCGCGTCGACCGCTGACCGGCAGGTCGGCCGGGTACGTGATCGTGGCGGGGACGGGCGCGGGCATAGCCCTCAATCCTACGCTCGCGTCGACCCGCCCGAGGATGCCCGGTCGGGGGCCGCGGGAGCGCGGGGCCGCCCGCCGGGCATCGGCATCGGGACTCAGCCGGCGGTCGCCGCCGCCGGCACGTGGTGGTTCCCGCGGACGAGGTCGGCGGGGTCCCAGGTGGACTTGACGTCGCGGAGCCGGGCCCAGGTCGCCTCGTCGAAGAATCGGCTCGCGTCGACCGGGTGCTCGACGAGGTTCGGGTACTCGCCCACGGCGAGGGGCTCGAGCACCGCGTCGAGGCCGTCGAGCCCGCGGCTGACCGCGGCATCCGATTCGGCGTCCATCGGCACGCCCAGCGCGAAGACGAGGATCTCGCCGGGGAGCGTCGCACGCGCGCCCGCGCCCTCGGGGCGCCGGCCGAACGCACCGCCGATGTGGCGGACCTGGAGCATCGCGAGGGCGCCGCCCGCACCGCCGAGCCCGGCGATCGCATCGGCGGCCTCGTCGGGTAGCTCGTCGACGAGTGCGGTCGTCGAGCGGTAGGGGAGCGGGGACTCGGGATCCATCGCGAGCGTCCCGAGCGCGATGGGCTCCTGCGGGCCGAGCGTGTCCATCACGGGGGCGAGCGCCTCGAGGGGGCGCAGCAGGCGTCGGGCCTCCGACTCGCGACCGAGGTGGGCGGCCATGACGATGGCGAAGGACTGCCCGCGCACGACGTCGGGCACGTCCGGGGTCGGCGGGAAGTGGATGAGGCTCACCCAGGTCGTGAGCTCCTCGGGGAAGGACGGCAGCAGCCTCGTCCACGTCCGCAGCACCTCGGAGGCGCGCTCGATCGGGAAGAAGAACGATCCGGCGGCGAGTTCGGGCAGGGAGACGACCTCGAACTCGATCGCGGTGACGATGCCGAAGTTGCCGCCGCCGCCGCGCAGCGCCCAGAAGAGGTCGGCGTGGTGGTCGGCGTCGGCTCGGACGGGTTCGCCCTCGGCCGTGACGAGCTCGATCGCGCGGACCGCGTTGGCCTGCAGCCCGTGGCGCCGGGTGAGCCATCCGATCCCCCCGCCCATCGAGTAGCCGGCGATGCCGACGTCGAGCGACGAGCCGTGGAGCCCCGCCAGCCCGAGCTCGGACAGCATCGGTGCGACGTGCTGCCACCTGGCCGCGGCGCCGACGCGCACGCGGCGTTCGGCGTGGTCGATCTCCACCTCGGTCATGCGGGACGTGTTCACGAGCATCGCGCCTGCGAGCGTGTCACGCGAGGAGGCGCCGTGTCCGGTGCCCTGCGCTGCCACGCGGAGGCCCGCGCGGCGGGCCAGCGCGACGGCCTCGACGACCTGGCCCGCGTCGCGCGGGAGGGCGATGAGCTCCGGTCGCTGGTCGTCGAGCAGGTTGAACGTCGCCCGTGCCTCGTCCCAGCCGTCGTCGCCGGGTGAGAGGACCGTGCACGCCGCGGCGGCGGTGTCGATCGTGGTCATGGTGGTGCTGCCTTTCGAGGAACAGAGGTGTGCGATGAATGAACGGTACGACCGGACGGCGGCGATGTCAATTGATCGAACACATATGTGCGTAGAATTAGGGGATGGCACGGAGGTACGAGCAGCGAGCGCGAGCGGAGCAGCAGGAGCAGACGCGTCGGCGGATCGTCGAGGCCGCCCTCGAACTGCACCGCACGGCGGGCCCCGCCGCGAGCTCGTTCAGCGCCGTCGCGGATCGGGCCGGCGTGCAGCGCAGCACGCTCTACCGGCACTTCCCCGACGACCGCGCGCTCTTCCTCGCCTGCTCCGGCCTGCACCTCGACCAGCACCCGTTCCCCGATGCGGCGCCGTGGCGGGCCATCGCCTCACCTGTGGCGCGCGCGGAGCACGGGATCGCCGCCGTCTACGCGTACTGGGCGCAGAACGAGGCGCTGATCGCCAACGTGCTGCGCGATGCCGAGCGCGACGCGGTGCTGCACGAGGTGAACGAGCTCCGCATGGGCGAGCCGATGGAGGCTGCGCGCGACGCACTGGTCGAGGCGTGGCCCGCTCGTGAACGGAGTCCCGAACTCGTCGCCGCCGCCGCGCTCGCGGTGGACTTCCGGACGTGGCAGACGCTCGTCCGCCGCAGCGGCCTCGGGCAGGGTGCCGCGGCGGCGCTCATGGCCTCGAGCCTCGCGCACGCCGCCGAGCGCGGTGC
>NZ_SDPL01000292.1 GCF_004135055.1 Agromyces binzhouensis
ATCGAGCACGACCTCGTGTCCCCGCCCGTGCTGCGCACGGCCGCATCCGCGCGCGCCGCCGGCGACGCCGCCGAACGACGCGACGACATCGTGCTCCACGTCTCGGGCGACGCGCAGGTCTCCGCGGCGATCGTCGTGCGCGGGGCGCCCTACGCGGGTGCGCACGGGCTCGCGGCGACGTTCGGCCACCTCCCGATCGTCCCGAACGGCGTCAAGTGCGAGTGCGGCCAGCGCGGATGCCTCGCGACCGTCGCCGCACCGGGCGTCGTCCTCGCCAAGGCCGAACTGCAGGACTTCGAGCTCACGTACGGCCGCAGGGCGGCGATGGCGGAACTGGCCGGGCGGATCGCCGATTCCGAGGACCGCGCACGATGGGCGTGGCTCGACGCGGCGCTGTGGATCGGCCGGGCCCTGCAGGTCGTGGTGCCCACGATCGATCCCGACGTGGTCGTCGTCGGCGGGTGGTGGGCGCCCCTGTGCGCCGACATCGATGCGGCGTTCCGCGACAACCGGCCGAAGCTCGGCGGCGGTGCGCTCGACGCGATCCCCCGCCTCGTGGCAGGGACCTCGGGTGATGATCTCGGACTCGTGGGCGCGCGCGGTCAGGCGCGCGACGGCCTCCGGGCCTCGCTGGTCTCCGACGTCGCCTGACGGCCCGGGCGGAACCGGCGGGCGATTCCCCAGGCCGTCACCCGCGCCATCGCCTCGATCACGATCGCCGCGCTCATCTTGGAGCGCCCTCGCTCGCGTTCGACGAAGGTGACCGGCGCCTCGACCACCCGGAGCCCCGCCATGACCGCGTGCCAGGTCATGTCCACCTGGAAGCCGTAGCCCTTCGTGTGCACGTCCTCGAGGTGCAGCGCACGGAGCGCGTCGGCACGGTACGCCCGATACCCGGCGGTCGCATCCTTCACGGGCAGTCCGAGCATCCACCGCGAGTAGGTGCTGCCGGTCTTCGAGAGCCAGATCCGCCGACGCGGCCAGTTCACCGCCGAACCGCCCTGCACCCAGCGGGACCCGATCACGACGTCGGGTGCGCGCCCCGCGGCATCCGTCGCCTCGAGCGCGTCGAGGAGCGCCGGCAACTGCTCCGGAAGATGCGAGCCGTCGGCATCGAGCTGGACGATCGGGTCGAAGCCTCGCTCGAGCGCCCAGTCGAAGGCGGCGAGGTACGCCGCACCCAGGCCCTCCTTGCCCTTCCGGTGGAGCACGTCGACCGCGGCATCCGCCGCGGCCATCTCGTCGGCGAGCTCGCCCGTGCCGTCGGGCGACCCGTCGTCGACGACGAGGACCGACGCCGTCGGCACCGCGGCGCGCACGCGCGCGATGATCCCCGGCAGGTTCTCGCGTTCGTCGTACGTGGGGATCACCACGAGCGGTCCGCTCACCGACTCCTCCTCATCGCGCGACGACATGAAAGGGAATCGTACCGGGCCACGGTGGCGGGCGACGAACCGTCAGCGCACCCCGTGCATGAGCCGCAGCACCGGTCGGGTCGCGAGCGCGAGTGCCCCGCCCAGCACGATGGCGATCGCGCCGAGCACCCCGAAGTAGATCGCCTCCGGCACCGACGTGTAGAACTCCGCCAGCTGCCCCGCGACCGCCGTGCCGAGGGCGACCGAGAGGAAGAACAGCGCCACCATCTGCGTGTGGAACTTCTCGGGCGCGAGCTTCGTCGCGACCGACAGTCCGACGGGAGAGAGCAGCAGCTCGGCGACCGTGAACACGAACAGGATGCCGACGATCGCCAGCAGCGGCGTCGAGTTCGCTCCACCGCCTGCGAACGGGATGAAGAGGAGGAACGCCACGCCCATGACCGTCGTCCCGAGTGCGAACTTCACGGGCGTCGACGGCTGCCGATCGCCGAGCTTCGTCCAGATCGCAGCGAAGACCCCGGAGAGCAGGATGATGAAGACCGGGTTGATCGACTGCACCCACGAGATCGGCATCTCCCAGCCGAACAGGTTCCGGTCCAACTGCTCGTCCGAGTAGATCGTGAGCACCGTGAACTGCTGCTGGTACAGCGACCAGAAGGCCACGCTCGCGATGAACAGGGGGATGAATCCGAACACCCGGCTGCGCTCGACCGCCGTGACCGCCCGGCTCGACAGGATCACGATGAAGTACGCCACCGCGGCGACCACCGTGCCGCCGATCACCCAGGTCACCAGGTTCTCGGCGGTCACCAGGCGCGTGAGCACGAGCGCGGCGACGAGGATCACCGACGCGATCGCGATGCCGACGACCAGTCCCCTGCGCTCGCGCGGCAGCGGGTTGGGCACGACGGATGCCTCGGGCGGCAGCCCCTTGCGGCCGAACGAGTACTGGATCAGCCCGATGGCCATCCCGACCGCCGCCGCACCGAAGCCCCAGTGGAAGCCGACCGTGGACTGCAGGAGCCCGGTGATGAGCGGCCCGAGGAACGCGCCCAGGTTGATGCCGAGGTAGAAGAGGGCGAAGCCGGCGTCCCGCCTCGGATCGTCGCGCGAGTAGAGCGTGCCGACCACGCTCGTGGCGTTCGCCTTCAGCCCGCCCGACCCGAAGGCGACCAGCACGAGGCCGACGCCGACGCCGATGAAGCCCGGGAGGAGCGCCAGGGCGATGTGCCCCGCCATGATCACGATCGCCGAGATGAAGAGGACCCGCTCGCTGCCGAGCATCCGATCCGCGATCCAGGCGCCGAGGATCGTCGACAGGTACACGGCGCCGCCGTACGCGCCGACGATCCCGGCCGCGGCGCTCTGCTCCATGCCGAGGCCGCCCTCGGAGGCCGAGAAGTACAGGTAGAGCAGCAGGATCGACTGCATGCCGTAGAAGCTGAACCGCTCCCACATCTCCACGCCGAAGATGTGCGCCAGTGCCCGAGGCTGGCCGAAGAAGCCGCGGTCGGCGCGTTCGTCGGGATGGCCGGCCTCGGTCGGCGGCGCCGTCACCCCTGCGCTCGCCCCCGCGCCGGCCGTCGACTCGTCGCTCTCCCCCGTCGGACGATCGTCGTCTCGCATGGCCCCGCACCCTACACCCGATCGCCTCGCGCGGGCAGAGGCCGAGGCATCCGTCGCGGGGCCTTGTCGCACCGGACCTCGGGTGCTGGACTTGCCGCGGCACCACGACCGCAGGGGGACACCGCACATGCCGTACATCACCGTCGGGACCGAGAACTCCGCTCCCATCGAGCTCTACTACGAGGACCATGGCGAGGGCCGACCCGTCGTCCTCATCCACGGCTACCCGCTGGACGGGGCGTCATGGGAGAAGCAGGCCCGTGTGCTGCTCGGCGCGGGCTACCGCGTCGTCACGTACGACCGGCGGGGCTTCGGCCGATCGTCGAAGCCCGCGATCGGCTACGACTATGACACGTTCGCCGCCGACCTGAAGACGCTGCTCGATGCGCTCGAGCTGACGGAGGTCACGCTCGTCGGCTTCTCGATGGGCACGGGCGAGGTCGGCCGCTACCTCGGCGCGTACGGCAGCGACCGCATCGCGAAGGCCGCGTTCCTCGGCTCGCTCGAGCCGTACCTGCGGCAGACCGACGACAACCCCGACGGCGCCGCACCCGACTTCGACGGGCTGAAGTCCCAGGCCGAGGGCGACCGCTTCGCGTGGTTCGACGGCTTCTTCGAGAACTTCTACAACCTCGACGAGAACCTCGGATCGCGCATCTCCAAGGCCGCGGTCCGCGCGAGCTGGGGCACGGCGGTCGGTGCGGGCTGGTACGCCGCGTCGGCCGCGGTCGACACCTGGCTCACCGACTTCCGCGGCGACATCGAGCGCATCGACGTGCCCGTGCTCATCGTGCACGGCACCGCCGACCGCATCCTCCCGATCGACGCCACCGCGCGGCGCTTCCGCCCGCTCCTCCCGTCGGCCGAGTACATCGAGATCGAGGGCGCACCGCACGGCATGCTGTGGACGCACGCCGCGGAGATCAACGCGGCGCTGTTGACGTTCGTGGCGTCGTAGGGCGGATGCCGCGGCCGGCGCGCGGGCGCCCGACCCCCGGGGGCGCGGGCGCCGCGCGTCA
>NZ_SDPL01000293.1 GCF_004135055.1 Agromyces binzhouensis
GCGGTGGGCTCGCGGCTACGACCCGGTGCGGACGCTCGTGAGCCGGGCGGGGTTCGCGCCCGCGGACGTGCTCAGGGCGCTCGACCGCGTGGATCAGGCGGCGCTCGGTCGAGAGGCCCGGCGCGCCAACTCCGACGGCTCGTTCGCCGCCCCGCGCACCCTCGCCGGACGGCGGTTCCTGCTCGTCGACGACATCGTGACGACCGGATCGACACTCGCCGACGCGACTCGGGCGATCCATGCGGCGGGGGGATCGGTGGACGCGATCTCGGTGCTCGCCCAGACCCGCCTGCGAATCGTCCGAGGAGATCCGGACGCGTGAGCATCCACCCGTGACATCCGTGACCTCGGGGGCTACGGTGTCAGGACAGGCGTGGTCGCACCACCCCTTCAGAACCGGGTGACACGCCGGTGGATGGAGGTTGACATGGAACTGAACATCGTCGGACGCAACCTGGAAGTGACCGATCGATTCCGCGCCTACGCGGCCGAGAAGGCCGAGAAAGTCTCCAGCCTGTCCGACCGAGCCATTTCGCTCGACATCAAGGTCAGCCGTCACAACGAGAAGAACGGCAACAACTCCGGCCTGGACCGGGTCGAGCTCACCCTCGTCGGAAAGGGCCCGGTGGTCCGGGCCGAAGCCGACGGGGCCGACAAGTACGCGGCGCTCGATGTCGCGCTCGGGAGGCTCCTCGAGCGGATCCGCCGCGCCAAGGACCGACGGAAGGTCCACCGAGGCGGCAGCCGCCGGCCGACCTCGCTCCGCGAGGCCACCGACGCGGGCTTCGCCGACATGGGCGTGCAGGCCGCGGACGTCGAGATCCTCGAGAAGGTCCGCACCGGCAACATCCCGGTGGTGGGCGAGGAGCCCGCGGCCGAGGAGGACGAGGACTACTCGCCCGTGGTGATCCGCCGCAAGGTCTTCGCAGCGACTCCCATGACCGTCGACGACGCGCTGTACCACATGGAGCTCGTCGGCCACGACTTCTACCTCTTCATCGACTCGGAGAACCATCGGCCGAGCGTCGTGTACCGCCGGAAGGGCTGGGACTACGGCGTGATCGGCCTCGACGAACACGCCCAGGCCGACCAGGCCGAGGCGGCCGAAGCACTCGGGCTCGCACGCACGAGCGCCTGACCCGCCTCCACCGACCCGCGACGGCCCCGGGGCGGCACGCGTCGCGCGTGCGCCCGGGGCCGTCGCCCAGTCCACTGCCCAGTAGCATGGCTATGATGACCGTCGGCAAGGCGGATCCTCCGGCGTGCGCGGGTGCCCCACCCCGACGTCGCACGCCTGAACGACAACGGGAGAGCAGTTCGTGGCTTCGATTCTGGAAAAGGTCCTCCGCGTCGGCGAGGGTCGCACACTCAAGCGGCTCGAGAACTACGCCGCCGCGATCAACGCCCTCGAAGACGACTTCCGGGCGCTGAGCGACGAGGAGCTCAAGCACGAGACCGTCGAGCTCCGTGAGCGCTACGGCAACGGCGAGTCGCTCGACGACCTCCTGCCCGAGGCGTTCGCCGCGGTCCGCGAGGCGAGCCGACGCACCCTGGGCCTGCGCCACTTCGACGTGCAGCTCATGGGCGGCGCCGCACTCCACCTCGGCAACATCGCCGAGATGAAGACCGGTGAGGGCAAGACGCTCGTGGCGACGACCGCGGCCTACCTCAACGCGCTCACGAGCCGGGGCGTGCACATCGTCACGGTCAACGACTTCCTCGCGAGCTACCAGTCCGAGCTCATGGGCCGCGTCTTCCGCGCCCTCGGCATGACGACCGGATGCATCGTGGCGGGCCAGACCCCCGCAGTGCGCCGCGAGCAGTACGCGGCCGACATCACGTACGGCACGAACAACGAGTTCGGCTTCGACTACCTGCGCGACAACATGGCGTGGCAGGCGGGCGACATGGTCCAGCGCGGCCACTACTTCGCGATCGTGGACGAGGTCGACTCGATCCTCATCGACGAGGCGCGGACGCCGCTCATCATCTCCGGTCCGGCGTCGGGCGAGGCGAACCGCTGGTTCACCGAGTTCGCCAACCTCGCCAAGCGGCTCGTCCCGGGCGAGGACTACGAGGTCGACGAGAAGAAGCGCACCGTCGGCGTGCTCGAGCCGGGGATCGAGAAGGTCGAGGACTACCTCGGCATCGACAACCTGTACGAGTCCGCGAACACGCCGCTCATCTCGTTCCTGAACAACTCCATCAAGGCGAAGGCGCTGTTCAAGAAGGACAAGGACTACGTCGTGATGAACGGCGAGGTGCTCATCGTCGACGAGCACACGGGTCGCATCCTCGTCGGCCGACGCTACAACGAGGGCATCCACCAGGCGATCGAGGCGAAGGAGGGCGTCCAGGTCAAGGCCGAGAACCAGACCCTCGCGACCGTCACGCTGCAGAACTACTTCCGCCTGTACGACAAGCTCTCCGGCATGACCGGTACCGCCGAGACCGAGGCGGCCGAGTTCATGTCGACGTACAAGCTCGGCGTCGTGGCGATCCCGACGAACCGGCCGATGGTCCGCATCGACCAGCCCGACCTCGTCTACAAGAACGAGGAGGCCAAGTTCGCCCAGGTCGTCGAGGACATCGTCGAGCGGCACAAGAAGGGCCAGCCCGTCCTCGTGGGCACGACGAGCGTCGAGAAGAGCGAGTACCTCTCGCGCCTGCTCGCCAAGAAGGGCGTGCGGCACGAGGTGCTGAACGCCAAGAACCATGCGCGCGAGGCCGCGATCGTCGCGCAGGCGGGACGATACGGCGCCGTCACCGTCGCGACGAACATGGCGGGCCGCGGAACCGACATCATGCTGGGCGGCAACGCCGAGTTCATCGCCGTGCAGAAGATGCACGAGCGCGGGCTCAGCCCCGTCGACACCCCGGATGAGTACGAGGCGGCGTGGGACGAGGTCTTCGAGAAGATCAAGTCCGAGACCGCGGGCGAGGCGGAGAAGGTCCTCGACGCGGGCGGGCTGTACGTGCTCGGAACCGAGCGCCACGAGTCGCGACGCATCGACAACCAGCTGCGCGGTCGTTCCGGCCGCCAGGGCGACCCCGGCGAGAGCCGCTTCTACCTCTCCCTCACCGACGACCTCATGCGGCTCTTCAACGCGGGCGCGGCCGAGAGCCTCATGTCGCGAGGCGTCCCCGACGACGTCGCGATCGAGTCCAAGGTCGTCACGCGTGCCATCCGCTCCGCGCAGTCGCAGGTCGAGGCGCGCAACGCCGAGATCCGCAAGAACGTCCTGAAGTACGACGACGTCCTGAACCGGCAGCGTGAGGCGATCTACTCGGACCGTCGGCACATCCTCGAGGGCGACGACCTGCACGACCGGGTCCAGAGCTTCCTCGAGCAGGTCATCGACGAGGTCCTCGACGAGCACACCGCGGGGAGCAGCCCCGACGAGTGGGACTTCGACGCCCTGTGGGCCGAGCTCAAGACGCTCTATCCGATCGGCATCACGATCGACGAGGTCGTCGCCGAGGCGGGCGAGAAGGGGCGCGTCAACCGCGACTTCGTCCGGCGCGAGATCCTCTCCGACGCCAAGCTCGCGTACGAGCGCCGCGAGCAGCAGCTCGGCAGCCCCGCGATGCGCGAGCTCGAGCGCCGGGTGGTGCTCTCGGTCATCGACCGTCGCTGGCGGGACCACCTCTACGAGATGGACTACCTGAAGGACGGCATCGGCCTCCGCGCGATGGCCCAGCGCGACCCGCTCGTGGAGTACCAGCGCGAGGGCTACGCGATGTTCCAGCAGATGATGGGTTCGATCCGCGAGGAGACCATCGGGTTCCTCTTCAACCTCGAGGTCGAGGTCGCGCCGCAGGCGGGCGTCGCCGGCCCGCGCATCGAGGCGAAGGGGCTCCAGCGGCCGACCGCGCCCGAGGAGAAGCTCAGCTACACGGCCCCGAGCGATTCCGGTGGGGTCGAGGTCCGCAACCAGCGCGGGCAGCTCCAGCAGGCCGCGACCCAGCGCGCCCGCCGTGCCGTGGCCCAGCAGTCCGCCGAGCCGCAGCAGCCGCAG
>NZ_SDPL01000294.1 GCF_004135055.1 Agromyces binzhouensis
TCGCCCGGGCCTGGCTCGCCGCGCGCGGCTCGCGGCGGCCGACCGCCGCGTTCCGCCTGCCGGGAACGCGGTTCGAGGCGTTCCGGTCCGGCGCGAACCTCGTGCCGGGCGAGCCGTACGGGTCCATCACGTTCGAGCAGTACCTCGGTCGCGCGCGCTGACCCGAGCCGCGGCATCCGTCGTGGTAGAACCGGTGCATGACCGTCGCGCCCTTCACGATCCCGCTCTGGGCCGACCTCGCGGCGGTCGGCATCGGCGCCCTCCAGGGCGCCATGTTCGCGTCGCGGATCAAGGAGCACCGCATCGACCTGCTGGGCGTCGCGCTCATCGGCATCATCGTCGGGCTCGGCGGCGGTCTCCTCCGCGACCTGCTGCTGAACCAGCTGCCCGCGGCGATGCGCAGCAACTGGTACCTCGTCGTCGCGACCGCCGCGGCGCTCGTGGGGATGCTCCTCATCCGGATCTTCGACCGCCTGAACTCGCTGATCATCGCCCTCGATGCGATCACGATCGGCCTGTTCGCGGCCATCGGCACCACGAAGGCGCTCGCCTCGGGCCTGCCCGAGGTGCCCGCCGTCTTCGTCGGCGTGGTCTCCGCCGTCGGCGGATCGATCCTCCGCGACGTGACGTTGAACCTCCCCATCGCGCTCATGCACGTCGGCTCGCTCTATGCGGTGGCCGCGGGCGCGGGGACGACCCTGCTCGTCACCCTGGTTCTCGTCGGCGCGAACATCCTGGTCGCGGCGATCGCGTGCGTGATCGTGACGACCGTCATCCGGCTGCTGTCGGTGAGGTTCGGGTGGAGCCTCCCCGAGCAGCGTGCGATCGGCACCTGGCGCGTGTGGCGCCGCGCCTGACCTCGGCCGGATGACGAGCACGCGTCATGAGGCGCCGTCGACGGCGCTTCGTGATCGCGGGCGGGCGACGCCGGATGCCGTGCCCGCCCGCGAACGGACGGATCAGGCCAGCGCCGGCTCGGTCTCCTCCTCGCGCACGCGCACCGCGCGCAGCGCCCGGTTCACGGCCGAGACGACCGCCTTCAGCGATGCCGTCGAGATGTCGGGATCGATGCCGACGCCCCAGAGCGTGCGTCCCTCGACCTGGCACTCGACGTAGGCCGCGGCGATGGCGTCGCCTCCGGCGGACATGGCGTGCTCGCTGTAGTCGAGCACGCGCACGTCGACGCCCTCGGCCGCGAGCACCGACAGGAACGCCGCGACGGGTCCGTTCCCGGAGCCGTCGGCGTCGACGCGCTCGTCGCCGTCCCGGAGGCCGACGCGCACGCGGACCTCGCCGGTCAGGTCGCTCTCGCTCCGCATCGAGAGCAGCTCGAACCGGCCCCACTTCTCGTCGGGTCGCTCCTGCGGCGCGGGGAGGTACTCGTCGTTGAAGATCGCCCAGATCTGCTCGCTCGTGACCTCGCCGCCCTCGGCGTCGGTCTTGGCCTGCACGACGCCCGAGAACTCGATCTGCAGTCGGCGGGGCAGGTCGAGCGCGTGGTCGGTCTTCAGCAGGTAGGCCACGCCGCCCTTGCCCGACTGGGAGTTCACGCGGATGACGGCCTCGTAGTTGCGGCCGATGTCCTTCGGGTCGACCGGCAGGTAGGGGACGGCCCAGGCGAGGTCGTCGACCGAGACGCCGCGGTCGGCGGCCTTGGCCTCCATGGCCTCGAAGCCCTTCTTGATCGCGTCCTGGTGCGAGCCCGAGAACGCCGTGTAGACGAGGTCGCCCGCCCACGGGCTGCGCTCCGGCACGGGCAGCTGGTTGCAGTACTCGGCGGTGCGCTTGACCTCGTCCATGTCGGACAGGTCGACCTGCGGGTCGATCCCCTGCGTGAAGAGGTTCATCGCCAGGGCGACGAGGTCGACGTTGCCGGTGCGCTCGCCGTTGCCGAACAGGCAGCCCTCGATGCGGTCGGCACCGGCCATGTACCCCAGTTCGGCGGCGGCGATCGCGGTGCCGCGGTCGTTGTGCGGGTGCAGCGAGAGGAGGACGTTCTCGCGGTACGCGAGGTGGCGGCTCATCCACTCGATCGAGTCGGCGTACACGTTGGGCGTGGCCATCTCGACGGTCGCGGGCAGGTTGATGATGACCTTGCGCTCGGGCGTGGGCTCGAGGACCTCCAGCACCTGGTTGCACACGTCGACGGCGAACTCGAGCTCGGTTCCCGTGTAGCTCTCGGGCGAGTACTCGTAGTAGACGGTCGTGCCGGGCACGGTCGCCTCCATCTCGCGGCACTTGCGCGCACCGTGCAGGGCGATGTCGATGATGCCCTGCTTGTCGGTGCGGAACACGACCTCGCGCTGCAGCACGCTCGTCGAGTTGTACAGGTGCACGATCGCCTGCCGGGCGCCGCGGATCGACTCGTAGGTGCGCTCGATCAGGTGGTCGCGCGCCTGCGTCAGCACCTGGATGGTGACGTCGTCGGGGATCGCGCCCTCGTCGATGAGGCTGCGGACGAAGTCGAAGTCGGTCTGGCTGGCGCTCGGGAAGCCGACCTCGATCTCCTTGTAGCCCATCCTGACGAGCAGGTCGAACATGATGCGCTTGCGCTCGGGGCTCATCGGGTCGATGAGCGCCTGGTTGCCGTCGCGCAGGTCCACCGCGCACCAGCGCGGCGCCTTCTCGATGCGCTTGGACGGCCACGTGCGATCGGGCAGTTCGACGCGGATCTGCTCGTGGAACGGGCGGTACCGATGGACGGGCATCGGCGACGGCTTCTGGTGGTTCTGCATGGGGTGCTCTTCTCGCTCTTCGGGGGTTTCAGCCGACGACGAACTCCGCAGCGAGGGAGGCCTGTGGACTAGGACTCGCTGCGGCAGCTAAGGAGAAGCAGGCCGTGAAGCACGGAACTAGGCTAACACCGCGCGCGCGGGCGAGCGCAACCATGACGACGACGGATGCCGCGGTCCGCCGCGGTACGCGGGGCGGGTGCCGCCCCCCAGATCGCCGGCACCCGCCCCGGGTCATCCGCCCCCGGTCACTCGATGGCGAGCGCCGCGACCGGAGAGACCGTCGTCGCCCGCCGGGATGGAGCGAGCGACGCGACGAGCGTCAGGACGCCCGCCGCGACGACGAGCACGCCGATGACGCCCCACGGGACCGACGGTGCGACGACGAGCGGCTCCCCCTGCACGCTGCCGAGCATCGCCTGTGCACCGGCCCAGCCGTAGAACGTGCCGAGCACGATCCCGGTCACCGTCGCGGCGGCCGTGAGCGCGGCGCTCTCGGCCAGCACCATCGCGCGGAGCTGCCGGCGCTCGAAGCCGAGCGCGCGCAGGAGGCCCAGCTCGCGGGTCCGCTGGAGGACGCTGAGCGAGAGCGTGTTGACGAGTCCGACCGCCGCGATGAGCGCGCTGAAGCCGATGAGGATCCCGAACACCGCGACCGTCGCGGAGACGGTCTGCTCGATGCCCGCGCGCAGGTCGGGTCGGTCCTCGGTCGCCGCGAGCAGCAGGTCGCGGTACGACTCCATCGCGACCGCGAACATCGTCACGAGCGTCACCCCGATGACGAGCCCGATCGTCATGCGCGAGCTCCGCTCCGGGTGGCGCACGGCGTTCTCCGCGGCGAGCCGCGCAGGCGGCGAGGTGCCCAGCGCCCGCCCGACCATGCGCAGGATCGGCGGCATCACGACGTGCGCGCCGAGCACGATCCCCGTGAACGACAGGACTCCGCCGACGAGGCCGACGAGGACTCCGAGCGGCGTGACGAGGCCGAGCGCGACGCCGATGAGGAGGAGCAGCGTGCCGACCGCCGCGAGCGTGGCTGCGGTCGCGGTCCGCCCGCGTCGAGCGGCGAGCTCCTCCTGGGAGCGTGCTGCGGCGTTGCCGAGCGCCTCCGACGGACGGACCGCGAGGACGCGACGCGAACCGGCCCATGCCGCGAGCCACGTCGTCAGCACGGCGACGATCACGGGCGGCAGCACCGACGGGTCGGCCCACGCGTGGTCGACCCGCGGCAGCACGTCCGCGACGGCCGCCCACTCGGCGAGCCCGATC
>NZ_SDPL01000295.1 GCF_004135055.1 Agromyces binzhouensis
GCGCCCACCGCGGCGAGCGCTGCGGCCGCGAGGTCCGACGGAACCGCGTCGCCCGGGATCGCGCCGACGACCGACGTGGTCGGGGCGAGCACGACGCCGACCGCGTAGCCCGCGCTGCGCTCGTCGCGCACGACCTCGCCGGAGCTCAGTTCGATCACGCGGCGCTGCATCTGGTCGACGATGCCCGCCTCGTGCGTGGCCATCACCACGGTCGTGCCGCTCGCGTTGATGCGCTCCAGGAGCGTCATGATCCCGGCGCTGGTGACCGGGTCGAGGTTGCCCGTGGGCTCGTCGGCGAGCAGGATCTGCGGCTTGTTGACGATGGCACGCGCGATCGCGACGCGCTGCTGCTCGCCGCCGGAGAGCTCATGCGGCATCCGCTTGCCCTTGCCGTCGAGGCCCACCAGCTTCAACGTCTCGGGCACCGCGGACTGCACGAACCCGCGCGACTTGCCGATGACGCGCAGGGCGAAGGCGACGTTCTCGAAGACGTTCTTGTTCGACAGCAGGCGGAAGTCCTGGAACACGACGCCGAGGCTGCGCCGGAAGTACGGGACCTTGCGCGTCGAGATGGACCGCAGGTCCTGGCCGAGCACGTGGATCCGACCGGCCGTCGGCCGGTCCTCCTTGAGGATCAGTCGCAGGAAGCTGGACTTGCCCGATCCCGACGCACCGACGAGGAACACGAACTCCCCGCGCAGGATCTCGACCGTGATCCCGTCGAGGGCGGGTCGGGTCTGCCCGGGGTAGGACTTGGTGACGGAGTCGAAGCGGATCATCGGGTTCGAGCGTAGGCGGCATCCGCTCGAAACGGGGCAGCGACACCGGAAAACGCCGGGCCGCCGACCCGCTCGTTCAGGCGGGGAGCGCGGCGAGTTCGGACGCGACCTTGCTCGCCCACGCGTCGATCGCGTCCCAGTCGCGGAAGTCGCCGGCGGGCAGCGCGTCGTTCTCGGGCATCCAGCTCACGATGCGGTCGCGCCCCTTGAGGTGCTCCGTATCGAGCGCCCCGAAGAACACCATCGTGCCGCGCGGGTGGATGAGCTCCTCGAACTCGGCGAACTCCTTCGGGGCGGCCCCGGCGAGCACGTCGTTGCCGTCCTTGTCGACGCGCTCGGTCCCGAGCGGTCCGCTGGAGAACAGCCAGACCGGCCGGGTGGCGAGCAGCTTGTGGTTGTGCCGCACGAAGCGCCGAGCCTCCTTGCGCCACTTGCCCAGGTACGTCGCGCTGCCGATGACGAAGGCGTCGAACCCCTCGGGGAACTCGACGTCGTCGCAGTGCT
Source organism: Agromyces binzhouensis (assembly GCF_004135055.1). Taxonomy (GTDB): domain Bacteria; phylum Actinomycetota; class Actinomycetes; order Actinomycetales; family Microbacteriaceae; genus Agromyces; species Agromyces binzhouensis. Next base: position 1,284 of record NZ_SDPL01000295.1, read on the forward strand.
CGATGTCGACCTCGTGGTCGGCGTCGCGCAGGCGATCGGCGATCCGGTCGGCGATGCCCCGCGTCGCGCCGTACTTGCTCGAGTACGCGACCAGCACGCGCATGATGCTCACTCCCCCCGCGGGACGCTCGTGGTCCCGCTGGGGTGAGGGTAGGCCGCGCGATCACGGGCGGCCGGTGCCGAAGGTCCCGTGCGATCGCATCCCGCGACGGCCCGGATGCCGGGTCGGCGGCTCAGTCGTCCTTCTGCTTGCGCCAGCGGATGCCGGCCGCGATGAGCCCGTCGATGTCGCCGTCGAACACGGTCGCCGGGTTGCCGACCTCGTAGCCGGTGCGCAGGTCCTTCACGAGCTGCTGGCCGTAGAGGAAGTAGGAGCGCATCTGGTCGCCCCAGCTCGCCGTGATGGTGCCGGCGAGCTCCTTCTTCTTCGCCGCCTCCTCCTCGCGCTTGAGCAGCAGCAGGCGGGTCTGGAGGACGCGCATGGCCGCGGCGCGGTTCTGGATCTGCGACTTCTCGTTCTGCATCGAGACGACGATGCCGGTCGGGATGTGCGTGAGGCGCACGGCCGAGTCCGTGGTGTTGACCGACTGCCCGCCGGGGCCCGACGAGCGGAACACGTCGACGCGGATGTCGTTCTCGGGGACGTCGACCTCGACGGCCTCCTCCATCACCGGGATGACCTCGACCGCGGCGAAGCTCGTCTGGCGCTTGTCGGCCGAGCCGAACGGGCTGATGCGGGCGAGGCGATGCGTGCCGGCCTCGACCGAGAGGGTGCCGTAGGCGTAGGGCACGTCGATCTCGAACGTCGCGGACTTGATGCCCGCGCCTTCCGCGTAGGAGGTGTCCATGACCTTGACCGGGTACTTGTGCCGCTCGGCCCAGCGCAGGTACATGCGCATGAGCATCTCGGCGAAGTCGGTGGCGTCGTCGCCGCCGGCGCCCGAGCGGATGGTGACGACCGCGCCGCGCGGGTCGTACTCGCCGTCGAGCAGCGTCTGCACCTCGAGCTGGCTGACGGTCTGCTCGAGCGCCGCGAGCTCGTTGCGGGCCTCGACGGCGGAGTCCTCGTCCTCCATCTCGTTCGCGAGCTCGACGAGCACCTCGAGGTCGTCGATGCGGCGCTCGAGCTCGGTGACGCGCTTGAGTTCGGTCTGGCGGTGGCTGAGCGCGCTCGTGATCTTCTGCGCGTTCGCGGGGTCGTCCCAGAGCGACGGCGCGCCGGCCTCCTCGGAGAGCCGGGCGATGTCGGCCTTGAGGGCGTCGACGTCGACGACGGCGCGGATGTCGCTGAAGGTGCTGCGCAGGGAAGCGATCTCCTGCGTGAGGTCAAGATCCAACATGTCCCGTCCAGCCTAGTGGCCCCGGCCGTGAGCGACCTGCGCGGGTCACGGGTCGGACGTCCCGCCCGGCTTCGGCGGGGACCGGGCAGACTCGACGCGATCGACGACGGGGGTGGCTGGCGATGGATGTCACGGCGTGGCTGCTCGACGCCGACCCCGCGATCCGGTGGCAGGTCATGCGCGACCTGACGAATGCACCCGACGACGCCGTCGCCGCCGAGCGCGCGCGGGTCGCACGCGCGGGGTGGGGTGCGCGGCTGCTCGCGCTCCAGGGCGAGGACGGCCGATGGGGCGGCGGGACCTACTCGCCGAAGTGGGTGTCGACGACCTACACCCTCCTGCTGCTCCGGCTGCTCGGGCTGGACCCGGCATCCCCCGAGGCCGCCCGCGCCCTCGAACGGGTGCGCGAGGGCGTGACCTGGGACGGGCGGGGCGGCGCGCCGTTCTTCGGCGGCGAATGGGAGACCTGCGTGAACAGCATGGTGCTCGTGCTCGGTGCCTACTTCCGAGAGACGGGGCCGCTCGTGGACGGCCTGCTCGACCGGCTGCTCGGCGAGCAGCTCGAGGACGGCGGATGGAACTGCCAGGCGCCGCGACGCTCGCACCGGTCGTCGTTCAACACGACGATCCTCGCGCTCGAGGCCCTGCTCGAGTTCGAGAGATCGATCGCGCCCGACCCCTCGGTCGCCGCCGCGCGGGCGCGCGGCGAGGAGTACCTCCTGGAGCGCCGGCTGTTCCGCTCGCGCTCGACGGGTGAGGTGATCCGGGAGTCGTGGACCCGGTTCTCGTTCCCTCCGCAATGGCACTACGACGTGCTGCGCGCCCTCGACCACCTCCGCTCGACCGGCCGCGCTCCCGATGCCCGGTGCGGCGAGGCGATCGAGCTCGTACGACGACGACGCCGCGCGGACGGACGCTGGCCGCTCCAGCACACCCACCCCGGGCTCCGGCACTTCGAGATGGAGGACGGCGACGGGAAGCCGAGCCGCTGGAACACCCTGCGGGCGCTGCGTGTGCTCGCCTGGTACGACGGCGGCTCGGGCCTAGCATCGGGAGGATGACCGATACCGCCGCGCCCTTCTCGTGGCGGTCGATCGTGCTCCCCGCGTACCTGCCGACGCTGCTGTTCTCGCTCGGCGAGGGCGCGCTCGTGCCCGTCATCCCGGTCGTCGCGGTCGACCGCGGAGCGTCGCTCGCGCTCGCGGGCCTCATCGCGGCGATGCTGATGGTCGGCGGGCTCGTCGGCGACCTGCCGGCCGGCTGGCTCGTCGCCCGCATCGGCGAACGGCCGGCGATGATCGGCGC
>NZ_SDPL01000296.1 GCF_004135055.1 Agromyces binzhouensis
CGGCCCGGCGAGGGGCTGAGCCTCGCCGACGCCGGGCCCCTGCTCCTCGCGAGCGAGGCGTCGCTCGCGCAGCTGGACGCCTGGACGCCCGACGACGTGCCGCCGCTCGACATCGTGCGGTTCCGCCCGAACGTCGTCGTCGACGGCGACGCGCCGTTCGCCGAGGACGCGTGGACCCGCGTGCGCATCGGCGGCGTCCGCTTCCGCTTCGGCGAGGTCTGCGACCGCTGCGTCATGACGACGATCGACCCCGAGACCCTCGCTCGCGGGAAGGAGCCGATCCGCACCCTCGCGAAGCACCGGAAGTGGGACGGCGCGACGTGGTTCGGCGTCCGCCTCATCCCGGAGCTCGACGGCGCCGGCGCGTCGGCCTCCGCCCACCGCATCGCGATCGGCGACGAGGTCGAGGTCGAGGTCGGCTGAGCCCGACCTCAGCCGGAGGTCTCGCCCCAGAGGGCCGCGCGGTTCGCCGCGTAGTCGCGGCGCCCGACGAACCGCCACGCGAGCCGCACCGGCGCCGGAAGGTGCTCGTGCAGCCACTCGTCGCCGCCGTCGGGCTGCGCGGCGAGGATCGCCCCGAGCTGCTGCCAGGTCCTGCCCTTCGGCGTGGCCTTCCTGCCGTGGACGCCTGCCGCGTCGACCTCCTTCTGGGTGAGCACGGTCTCCATGACCGGCACGATGGTCGACTCCTCGTCCGGGAGGTGGACGGCGAGCGCGCGGTTCACACCGTGGAGGGCGAGGAGCACCGGAGCGGCGTCGACGCTGCGCCCGCTCGATCGCCACGCCGGCAGCGCGGCGTCGAGCTCGCGGAGGTGCACGAGCATCTCGGCGTGCTGCGCCTTCATCCGCTCGACGTGGCCGGCGCACGCGGGCGCACGTTCGTCGAGCGTGTCCCACAGGTGGTCGTCCTCGAACTCGTGATGCGCGTGCAGGCTCCCCGAGATGAGCGAGAGGTGGTCGCCGACGACGTCGGCGTGCGCCGCGTCGGCCTCGGCGACCCGCACGACGAGCTTCGGCCCCTCGGCGAACTCGGACCGGAACATCCGGTGGATCTCGATCATGCCCCGGGCGTCGCAGGTCTTCGCCGACCCGCCGGGGCGGCCGCCCGGGCGGTCGCCGCTGGGCGGCAGTGCGGACGCGGCCATGTGATCCCCCGATCGTCGGCGACGGATGCTGCTGCGGGTGACGCTACGGCCCGAGCGCGACGCGGGCAAGCGGCCCGCCGCGCGACGGAGGGCCTCGTCGCGAACTCGCCGCGTCGGCTCCGATCGCGATCCCGGCACCCGTCAGCGCGCGACGATCCCGTCGGCGTGCGACGCGACCCACTCGACGAGCGGGAGCATCCGGTCCATCAGCTCGCGCCCGAGGTCGGTGAGCGAGTACTCGACGCGGGGCGGCACCTCGGGGTAGCTCGTACGGGAGACGAGCCCGTCGGCCTCGAGGGTCCGGAGCGTCGAGGCGAGCATCTTCTCGCTGATGCCCTCGACCTCTCGGCGCAGCTCGCCCCAGCGGAGCGTGCCGTCGGTGAGGGCGAGCAGCACGAGCACGCCCCACTTGCTCATGATGTGGTCGAGGACGACACGCGTCGGGCAGCCCTCCATGAAGACCTCGCCGGACGTCTCCCGGATCTGCGCAAGACTTACCGCCATGTGGGTACCTTACTTCAAAGTGGGTACCGCCGAAAGGGAAGGTATGCGGCATCCGCACGGTTGGCCTCGGTGAACCGACACCGTCGGAACCGATCGAACGGAGTTCCCCATGACCATCCTCGTCACCGCCGCCTCCGGCAACCTCGGCCGCCTCGTCGTCGAGGCGCTGCTCGCCCGCGGCGCCTCCCCCGCCGACGTGATCGCCGGCGCCCGCGACACGGCCAAGCTCGCCGACCTCGCGGCACGCGGCATCCGCACCGCCGTCGTCGACTACGACCGACCCGACACCGTCGCCGCCGCGCTCGAGGGCGTGGACGCCGTGCTGCTCGTCTCCGGCACCGCCTTCGGCGAGCGCGTCGCCCAGCACCGCACCGTCATCGAGGCGGCGAAGGCGGCCGGCGTCGCCAAGCTCGCCTACACGAGCGGCCCCAAGGCGTCCACGAGCGACCTCGTGCTCATGCCCGAGCACCGCGGCACCGAGGAGGTCATCGCCGAGGTCGGCGTCCCGGCCGTCATCCTCCGCAACAACTGGTACACCGAGAACTACGCGCAGGATGTCGCGATCGCGGCCGCGACCGGCGTGATCGCCGCCGCGACCGGCACCGGTCGGGTCGCGTCGGCACCGCGCCGCGACTACGCCGAGGCCGCAGCGGTCGTCCTCCTCGAGGAGGGGCACGTCGGCGAGGTCTACGAGCTCGGCGGCGACGAGCCCTGGACGTTCGCGGAACTCGCCGCGGCGGCATCCGAGGTGCTCGGCCGCGAGGTCGCGTTCGCCGACCAGACGCCGGAGGAGCGCATCGCCTCGCTCATCGAGGCAGGCCTCGACGAGGGCACGGCCGGCTTCGTCGCGGCGATCGACGAGGGCATCGCGCGCGGCGACCTCGCCGAGTCGGACGGGACGCTCGCGCGCCTCATCGGGCGTCCCACGACGCCGCTCGTCGACGCCCTCCGGGACCTCGTGGAGACGCAGCGCGCCGCCGCCTGAGCGCATCCGGCGATCGATGGCGAGGCGGATGCCGCGACACGAGCGGCCGCGGCCGACCGTGCCGCGGCATCCGCCACCGCCCGTCGTACGCTCGGCTGAGCACCGGGATCGCGCCCCGGTCGAGCCGAGGAGCCAGCCATGTCCCAGCCTCCCGCCGCGCAGCCGTCGCCGGAGCACGAACCCGTCTACCCGCCTCCGCCCTCCGATGCGCTGAACCGCATCGAGGACATGCGCGAGTCGGTGTTCCTGGACGGGCCGAAGCGCCGTCGCAAGATCCAGCGCTTCTGGATCCTGCTCTCGCTCTCGTCCGTGATCGCCGCGGCGGGCGTCGTGGGCGATTCGACGGCGACCGTCATCGGCGCCATGATCGTCGCGCCGATGATGCTCCCGATCCAGGGCACGATGCTCGCGACCGTGCTGGGCGACCGGCGCAACCTCACGCTGTCGCTGCTCATGATGATCGGCGGCGCGGCGGCCGCGATCGCGATCGGCTACGCGGTCGGGCTGCTCGCGGCGAGCCCGATCACCGAGCAGACGAACTCCCAGGTGGCGGCCCGCGCCACGCCGGGCCTCATCGACCTCCTCGCCGCGCTCGCGACGGGAGCGGTCGGCTCGATCGCACTCGTCCGCAAGGACATCTCCGACACGCTGCCCGGCGTCGCGATCGCGATCTCGCTCGTCCCGCCGCTCGTCGTGGTCGGCATCGCCGCCGAGTCCGGCGACTGGGGCAGCTCGATCGGCTCCCTCATCCTGTTCATCGCGAACGTCGCGGCGATCCTCGGCACCGGCGTGGTGATCATGGCCGTCTACCGCGTGCAGCGATGGGGACGCATCGGGCACCAGCCCCCGCCCCCGGGGACCAAGACCGTGAACCGCAAGCGGTCGAACCTCGCGATCGCGGGGATGCTCGTGCTGGTCGCGATCCCCCTGACCGTGTCGACCTGGATCACGACGACCCTGAACACGCAGCAGGCGACGATCACGCAGGCGGCGAGGGCGTGGGCCCTGACGAGCGACCTCGACGTGATCTCGGTCGACTACGTCTCGGCGCTGTCGTACCTCGTGCGCATCACCGGCGGCGACCAGGCACCGGATGTCGCGGACCTCACCGACCGGCTGACCACGGCGGGGGTCGACCCGTCGACGGTCGACGTCGAGTGGATCCCGTCGGTGCGGATGAACGCCGGGGGCTGAGGCCGCATCAGTGCGCGCTGCGCGCCCGACCGAACTGGAGTCGGGCGAGCAGGCCCGCGCCGCGGGCGCCTCGGCCGGGTGCGGCGACGGCCCCGGCG
>NZ_SDPL01000297.1 GCF_004135055.1 Agromyces binzhouensis
GAAGCCGGCGCGCGAGCTCGCGGCCTGGGGTGCGCGCGTGCGCGCCGCGTGGCCCAGCGTGCACGTGGCCCACGTCGAGTCGGGCGGCGTCGAGTCGACGCCGCACGTCGGCGACGAGCTCCACCTCCGAGCGCACGTCGCACTGGGCGACCTGTCCGAGTCCGACGTGTCCGTCGAGGTCGTCTACGGCCACTCGCACGGCGACGACCGCATCGACCACGCGCGCGTGGCCGAGCTCGTGCCCGACGGCGCCTCGACGACCGACACCGCCACCCGCGTGTACGTCGGCACGGTGACGCTCGACCGGGCCGGGGCGTTCGGCTACACCGTGCGCGTCGTGCCCCGGCATCCGCTGCTGGTCTCGACCGCGGAACTGGGGCTGGTCGCTGCCGCGGGCTGAGCGTCGGGCGGTTCAGCGGGTGCGCGCGATCGGCGCGTACCTGCCGGACGTCGCGGCGAGCAGGTCGTCGGGTGCGAGCTCGAGGTCGAGGCCGCGGCGCCCGCCCGAGACGAGGATGGTCTCGAAGAGGATCGCCGACTCGTCGAGCACGGTCGGGAGCGCGACCTTCTGCCCGATGGGGCTGATGCCGCCGACGACGTAGCCCGTCTTCCGTTCGGCGAGCGAGGGGTCGGCCATCTCGGCCCGCTTGCCGCCGAGCGCCGTCGCGAGCGCCTTGAGGTCGAGCTGGTCCGACACGGGCACGATGCCGACCGCGAGGGCTCCGTCGACGTTCGCGAGGAGCGTCTTGAACACGCGCTCCGGCTCGATTCCGAGCTTCTGCGCGGCCTCGAGGCCGTAGGCCGCCGCCCGCGGGTCGTGCTCGTACGGATGTGCGGTGAAGCGGATCCCCGCCCGCGTCAGCGCGACGGTCGCGGGCGTGCCCGCCGTGCCATCGGATCGCCTCGTCATCGGGCCGACGCCTCGGGAGCGTCGTCGGCGCGGCGCCCGTCGCCGGCGTCGTCGGCCTCGTCGGCTCCGGCGCCGAGCGAACCGGCCGCGGCATCGACGAGCACCGGTGCGGGATCGCCCGAGGCGCGGAAGAGTCGCATCGACTGCGGCGTCATCAGGAGACGGGTGCCCGGCTCGTGTCGCGCGCCGAGCTCGTCGCCGGGCTCGTCGACCGCCGAGTCCCACAGCAGTTCGTAGTCGTCGACGCCGGGGTGATCCGGCAGCAGGACCTCGACCTCGCGCTCGGAGGCGTGGACGACGAGGAGGATGCGGTTGAAGTCCTCGAACTCGGGCGTCGAGGCCGCGAGGAACTGCAGCGTGCGCTGCGACGGGTCGTGCCAGTGCTCGATGGTCATGGTCTCGCCGTCGGCGTTGTACCAGTCCATCTGCGAGGCGCTCGGGACGCTCTCGCCGAAGCGGCCGTAGCGCACGGGCCGCAGTGCGGGGTGCTCGCGGCGCAGGCGGAGCAGGTGCCGGGTGGTCGCCTCGATCGCGGCGTCGCGCTCGTCGGGCGACCAGGCCAGCCACGTGAGCTCGGAGTCGTGGCAGTACGCGTTGTTGTTGCCGCGCTGGCTGCGACCGTACTCGTCTCCGGCCGTCAGCATCGGCACGCCCGCCGAGAGCAGAAGCGTGCCGAGCAGGTTCCGGATGCTCCGGCGACGCGCCGCGGCGATCTCGGGGTCGTCCGTCGGTCCCTCGACGCCGTGGTTGTAGGAGTTGTTGTGGTCGGCGCCGTCGCGGTTGTGCTCGCCGTTGCCGAGGTTGTGCTTGACGTCGTAGGCCGTCAGGTCGGCGAGCGTGAAGCCGTCGTGCGCGGTGATGAAGTTCAGGCTCGCGAGCGGGCCGCGCTCCTCGGCGAACGTGTTCGACGAGCCCGCCAGGCGCGTCGCGAAGCGGCCGATGCCGCTGCCGTGCTCGTCGTGGCGCTCGCGGCGCAGGTCGCCGAGCCAGAAGTCGCGCATCCGGTCGCGGTAGCGGTCGTTCCACTCGGAGAACCCGGGCGCGAAGTTGCCCGTCTGCCAGCCGAACGGCCCGACGTCCCACGGCTCGGCGATGAGCTTGCCCGCGCTGATCACGGGGTCGGCGAGCATGGCGGCGAGGAGCGGATGGTGGGGGGAGTAGGCCCCGAGCGCGTCGCGGCCGAGGGTCGCGGCGAGGTCGAGGCGGAAGCCGTCGACCTGCAGCTCCTCCGCCCAGTACCTCAGGGAGTCGAGCACGAGGCGCATCGGCGCGTCGTGCCCGAAGTCGAGCGTGTTGCCGCACCCCGTCGTGTCGACGTACCGGCCGTGCACGTCGTGCCGGTAGTACGAGGCGTTGTCGATGCCGCGGAAGCTGTAGGTCGGCCCCTGCCGACCCTCCTCCGCCGTGTGGTTGTAGACCACGTCGAGGACGACCTCGAGGCCGGCCTCGTGCAGTCGCTTGACCATGCCCGCGAACTCGCGCCGCACCGCGGACGGCCCCGCGGCCTGCGCCTCCGGGCTCGCGTACGGCGCATGCGGTGCGAAGAAGCCGAGGGTGTTGTAGCCCCAGTAGTTGACCTGGCCCTGGCGCACGAGCCGCTCCTCGGCGACGAAGGCCTGCACCGGCAGCAGCTCGACCGTCGTGACCCCGAGGTCGGCGAGGTACTCGAGCGACGCGTCGTGCGCGAGTCCCGCGTAGGTGCCGCGCAGCGGCTCCGGGATGCGCTCGTTCAGCCGGCTGAACCCCTTCGGATGGGCCTCGTAGACCACGGTGTGGTCGAGCGGCACGCGGGGCTTGCCGACCCCGCCCCAGTCGAAGCCCTCCGCTGCGAGGGAGTCGAGCACGACGCCGCGCCACGACCCGTCCGCCGCCGACTGCAGCCCGCGCGCCCACGGATCGAGCAGCGTGTGCGCGGGATTGAACGCGTGCTCGATGCCCGCGGGGCCGTCGACGCGCAGGCCGTAGCGGGCGCCGGGCACGAGGGCGGGGGAGGTCGCCTCCCACACGCCGTCCGCGCCGCGCATGAGCGGCAGCCGCTCGACGGCCCAGTCGAGGTCGTCCGGAGCGAACACCTCGAGGTCCACGGAGGTCGCGTGCTCGGACCAGACGCGGATCGTGCCGCCTGCGGGTCCGGTGCGCACGCCCAGGTCGCGGAGCGGATCGGCCGGAGACATGCGAACTACAGTAGTTCGTGGGGAACCGGTTCCCGGTCAGGAGGTGCTCGATGCCCCGCCGCGACCCGGTCTACCTCGACCACGCCGCCACCACGCCGCTCCGTCCCGAGGCGATCGACGCGATCACCCGCGCGCTCCGGCTCGTCGGCAATCCGGCCTCGATCCACGGCGCCGGGCAGCACGCCAAGCGGCTGCTCGAGGAGGCCAGGGAGCAGGTCGCCGCGACGCTCGGCGCCGACCCGATCGAGGTCGTCTTCACCGGAAGCGGCACCGAGGCCGTGAACCTCGCGATCAAGGGCCTGTTCTGGCGTCGGCGCGCCGAGGCGTCCGCCCGCCGCATCCTGCTGCCCGGCGGCGAGCACCACGCCACGATCGACACGGTCGAGTGGCTCGCGGGCATGGAGGGCGCGGAGGTCGTCGAGCTGCCCCTCGACGCGCTCGGGCGACTGCGCGTCGACGCGCTCGCCGCCGAACTGGAGCGCGACGCGGCATCCGTCGCGCTCGTCACCATGCTCTGGGCGAACAACGAGGTCGGCACGATCGAGCCGGTGCGCGAGGTCGCCGACCTGTGCGCGCGGGCCGGCGTGCCGCTGCACGTCGACGCGATCGCCGCATACGGGCACGTCCCCGTGGACCTGCACGCCGTCCGGCACGAGACCGCCGCTCCCGCGGGCGCGGGCCTCGTCGCGGTCAGCGTCTCGGCGCACAAGGTCGGCGGTCCCGTCGGCATCGGTGCGCTCGTGCTCGACCGGTCGACGCGCATCGAGCCGCTCCTCCACGGCGGCGGGCAGCAGCGACGCATCCGCTCGGGCACGCAGGACGTCGCCGCGGCG
>NZ_SDPL01000298.1 GCF_004135055.1 Agromyces binzhouensis
CCCGCGGCCGCGAGGGCGCGGAGCCCGGGCGGGTGGATGCCGATGGCGCGCGAGGGCGTGGTGGCCGGGTCGGGTGCGTTCCGTCGCTCGAGGACCACCGCGTCGAGGCCGCGGCGCGCGAGGAGGCATGCGAGGAGGAGCCCCACGGCGCCGCCGCCGACCACGACCACGTCGTGCATCGGTCGCGCGCCCGACTGCGGCTCACTCATCCGGGATCTCGCTGCCCCACACCAGTTCGAGCCTCGACGGGAAGCCGCGCTTGACGCGCCACCCGCGAGGGATGGCGCGCGCGAGCTCGGGCGCGGTGTGGCTGCGCCGGATCGACGTGAGCCCGTCGGGGCGGATGAACGAGCCCGCCAGCACGTTCCAGGCGAACGGCAGCGTCGCAGCCCAGAACCCCAGGTAGGCGCCGCGGCTGCGCTCGATGTCGCCGTGCACCCCGATGCCGCCCGGCGCCACGAGCCGCTCGGTGTCGGCGAGCAGCGCGCCGAGCTCCGCGGCGCCGAGGTGGTGCAGCACGTGGTTCGACCAGACCACGTCGAACGTCTCGCCCTCGGCGACGAGGTCGGCGGTCGTCGCCACGCGGGTCCGGAAGCCCGACGTCGCGAAGCGCGACGCGGCCGCCACGGCACGCTCGTCGGGGTCGATCGCCACGATCTCGAGGCGCAGGCCGTCGCGCGCGGCGAGCTGGAGGATCCGGTACGGCAGGTCGCCGCCGCCCACGCCGACGTCGAGCAGGCGAGCCCGATGCGTGGTCCCCAGTCGCGGCCGCACCCACTCCTCGTACACGGCCGCCGGCCGCGACACGATGCGGTTCACGAGCCCGAACCGATGGAACGTGCGCTCGAGTTCCGCGGGGTCGGCCGCCGGGTCGTCCATCAGCTCGCGCGCGTCCACGTCCCTGTGGTCGAGCGTGGCGAGCGCGTGCAGCAGCCCCGGCCCGCCGACGTCAGGTCGCGGCATCCGTCACCCCTTCACCGTCAGCAGCGCGGACTCGACGGTGAGTCCCGGTCCGAACGCCATCGCCGCGACGCGGTCGCCGTGCTCCGACGACGCGCGATCGAGGATGTTCCGCAGCACGAAGAGCACGGTGGCGCTCGACATGTTCCCGAAGTCGCGCAGCGTCTCGCGCGCGGGCTCGAGTTGCGGCTCGGTGAGCTTCAGCCGCGCCTCGACCTTGTCGAGGATGCTCCGACCGCCCGGGTGGATCGCCCAGTGGGCGACACGCTCGCCCGCGGCATCCGTCGCGAGCCCCTCGGCGAGGTCGTCGTCGGCGGCGAACAGCGGTTCGAGCGCCCCGGTGATGTGGTCGTCGATGATCGCGGGCACCGCGTTGGAGAGCACCATCTCGAAGCCGTGGTCGCCGATCTTCCACGCCATGTCGCCCTCGCCCACGGGCGTGATGCGGGTCTCGAACCGATCGAGCGCGAACGCGCGCTCGCCGTCCTCCAGCGGGCGCGCCGTGACCACGCCGGCGCCGGCGCCGTCGGCGAACAGCGACGAGGCGACGATCGTGTCGGGGTCGTTGGAGGAGCGCAGGTGCAGCGTGCAGAGCTCGACGCTGACGACGAGCACGACCGCATCGGGGTCGGCGACGCAGAACTGCGCGGCCGTCCGCAATGCGGGCATCGAGGCGTAGCAGCCCATGAACCCGAGGTGGTAGCGCTGCACCGCGGGCCCGAGCCCGAGGTCGCGCACGAGCATGTAGTCGGGCCCCGGCGCGTAGAAGCCCGTGCACGAGACCGTCACGACGTGCGTGATGTCGGATGCCTCGATCCCGGGCGTCGCGTCGATGGCGCGCCGACCCGCCTCGAGGTACATCTTCGTCGCCTCGACCGCGTAGATCTCGTTGCGCGCCTTCGTGCCCGGCAGCAGCAGGTCGCCCGTCGTCCGGTCGAAGAACACCGGCTCGTCGTCGCGCTCGTCGAACGTGAGCTCCTCGAGCACGCTGTAGCGGCGTTCGATCCCCGACACGTCGAACGACGTCGTGATGATCCGCTGCGCGAGCCGGTTCAGGCCCGGCTGCGCGGCGAACACGTCGCGAACGGCCGGCTGCGGCAGCACGGTCGCGGGAACGGCCGTCGACAGCCCCCTGAGATGCACCCCCGCGCTCATGCCGTCGCCCTCGGATCGGTTCGTCGCTGCGGCATGGGTGCCCCCTCTCCCCGCTTGCAGACTAGCCGCGCGGGCCGCCGTCGATCCAGCATCGCGGGCGCATCCACGGCTCGTGTTCAGCCGGATCGCGCCGCGACCCAGGCGAGCGCGTCGCGGTGCGCCGTCCGGACGGTCTCGCCGAGCCACTCCGTGCCCCGGTACACGCCGTCGTCCCCGACGACCTCCGTCACGCCGCCGTGTCGCAGCTGCGAGACGACCTCCTCGGTCGTCACGACGAGGCGCAGCGCCGATCCGCGGTCGCGCAGGTCGACCGCGTAGCGGCGCAGCACCTCCACGAGCGAGAGCCCGAGCTGGTCGACGCCGCGCAGCCGCAGGATCACGACCGACCCCGTCGAGGTCGGCGCGACCCGAGGCAGGCGCGCCTCGAACACGGGCGCGCTCGCGAAGAACAGGCTCCCGTACGGCTGGACCACGACGACCTCGTGCGCCGGGACGACCTCGACGGGCTCGATCTCCCGGATCCGCCCGTCGGCGCGGAACTCCACCTGTCGCACGCGGATCCGATTGGACTGCTGGACCACGAACATCACGATGCCGAGCCCGACGCCGACGAGCACGGCGTACTGCAGCGGGACCACCAGGGTGAGGACGAACGTGACCGCCATCACGGCGATCTGCACCGCGCCGGTGCGCGCGACCGAGACGACCTTCGCGGGCTTGATCGACCCGATGCCGACGACGATGAGCAGCGCGGCCAGCGACGGCATCGCGATGAACGCGACGACGCCCGAGGCGAACAGGATGACCGCGGCCATCACCGCGCTCGCGAACAGCAGTGCGAGTCGCGTGCGCGCGCCCGCCGCGGCGATGAGCGCCGACGCCGACATGGACCCGCCCACGGGCATGCCCTGGAAGACGCCCGCGACGAGGTTGCCGGCGCCCTGGCCGACGAAGTCGCGGGACGCGTCCGCCGGCCGCCCGTCGAGGTTCGGCACGCCCGCCGAGACGGCGGCGCCCTGCACGAGGCCGACGAATGCGAGCGAGATCGCCGGCAGCAGCAGGTACGCGACATCATCGAGCGAGGGCACGACCGGGGCGGGGAGACCGCTCGGCACGTCGGCGATGTCGGCGACCGTCGCGACATCCCAGTCGAACCAGAGCGTGGTCGCGAACGCGAGCAGCGACCCGGCCGCGACCGCCACCACGAGCCCGAAGGACTTCAGCGGGGTGCGCGTGAGCACCACGATGAGCGCGAGCGAGACGATGCCGACGACGGTCGTGGGCACGTCGACCCGGACGAGATGGAGGACGAGGTCGAACGCGCGGAGCACGCGGTTGGCGGCGTCGCTCTCGTAGCCGGTCAGGTTCGCGAGCTGGCCGAGCACGATGTTGACGCCGACGGCGGTGACGAACCCGGTCATCACCGCGGTCGGCACGAACCTGAGGAGCCGCCCCCCGCGGAGCAGCCCGGCGATGAGCATGACGAGGCCGGTGAGCATCGCGAGCGTGAACAGCGCCCGGTCCGGGTCTGCGCGCGAGGCGAGGTCGGTGTCGGCGACGACGAGCGCCATGGCGCCGGTGGCCTGCACGGCCATGAACGAGCTGCTCGTGAAGAACGCGGCGCCCGCCATCCCGAAGAGGTACGCGTAGAGGCCCGCGAGCGGGTTGACGCCCGCGAGCACGCCGCTCGCGAGGCCGTCGGGCACGCTCTCGACGCCGAGCACGACGCCGGCGACCGCGTCCCTGCCGAGCGTCTCCCGCCGGAGGAGCCGCCGCACGCGGAGCGC
>NZ_SDPL01000299.1 GCF_004135055.1 Agromyces binzhouensis
TACCTCTTTCCCTACACGGCTCTTCCGATTTCGCGGTCGGGCGCGCCGAACGCGAGGCGGATCGCCACGACGACGAGCATCGCGATGAACAGCCAGCGCAGCCATTCCAGCGGGAGCCGTGCGAGCAGCGTCGCGCCGATCCAGCCGCCGACGATGCCCCCGGCCGCGACGAGGGCGGCCGCGACGAGGTCGACCTGGCCGTTCACGAGGTAGGCGATCGAGCCGACGAGCGCCGTCGGGACGATCGCGACGAGCGAGGTCGCCGCGGCGCGGCGCTGGTCCATGCCGGCGAGGAGGATGAGGAGCGGGACCATGACGATGCCGCCGCCCACCCCGAACAGGCCCGAGAGGAGCCCCCCGAGCACGCCGACGACGACGAGCCGCCATGCGGCGGGCGCGGCCGGTGCCGCGTCGGGGTCGGGTGCTGGGGTCGGCACCCGGTCACTCTAGCGGCGGTCGGGGCTCGGGCCGACGGGGAGCGGCGCCGATGCGAATGTGACGGACGTGACGGCGACGTCCTGCGGACGCACAGGCGGATGGGATACGCTGAAGGTTCCTCCATACGCGGGCGACCGCCCGTATCACGATTGATTGCCCGGAGGCGGCACGTTCCGCAGGCATGACCCGAGACCGAGGGCAGCGCACGCGAAGCGTGGCCGGCCCCTCGGACCACCCGCCCGGCAGTCAAGCGTTGCCGGGCCTGCGGACGGCCGAACGGCCGAACGTGACGGGCCGAATCGTTCGGCCCGGTTCGAACGAAGGAAAAAGCAGTATGGCTACCGGAACCGTCAAGTGGTTCAATTCCGAAAAGGGCTTCGGCTTCATCGCTCCCTCTGACGGGAGCCCCGACGTCTTCGCGCACTTCAGCGCCATCACGGGCAACGGCTACCGTTCGCTCGAAGAGGGCCAGAACGTCGAGTTCGACGTCGTGCAGGGCCAGAAGGGCCTGCAGGCGGAGAACATCCGCGCGATCTGATCGCCTGCGGGCGCAGGCGCCCGCGCACCCGAACGCCGGGTCGGACACGTTCCGACCCGGCGTTCGCCGTATCCGCCGGGTGCGCGTCGAGGGATCGGGTGCACCCCGACGCGCTCGGATCAGGCGTCAGCCGTCGACCGGCCCGGCCTGGCCGATGTTCACCATCCACTGCACGCCGAACCGGTCGGTCAGCATGCCGAACGCGTCGCCCCACGGCGACTGCTCGAGCGGGAGGACCACGGTGCCGCCCTCGGCGAGCCCCTCCCAGTACCCGCGGAGCGTCGCCTCGTCGTCCGGGCCGCCGCTGAGCGAGACCGCGAAGTTCGTGCCGGCCTCGTAGGGCATCTCGTTCGGGGTGTCGGCGCCCATGAGCGTCAGGTGGTCCGACGTGAGCCGGCCGTGCATGATCTTGTCGGCCTCGGCCGCCTCGTCGCCCTGGCCGAATTCGGCGAAGGTGCTGAGCTCGAGTTCGCCGCCGAGCACCGACCGGTAGAACTCCATCGCCTCGCGCGCTTCGTCGCGGAAGCTGAGGTACGGGTTGAGCGTGACGGACATGGCGACTCCTTCAGGGTCGTGGGCGGGCGGAATCGCCCGCCCCGCCGATCCTGCACCCGAGGGGTGACATCTGCGAGAGCCCTTGACGGAGCGGGCGTGCTCGTCGTACATTAACAACCATCTAGTTGATCAAGCGATTGGTTGAATAATGGATGCCGCAGCCGCCGACGATCGGCTCGACCGCGCCTTCATGGCGCTGGCCGACCCGGTGCGCCGCAGCATCGTCGCCCGGCTCAGCCGTGGGCCGGCGACCGTGACCGAACTCGCCGAACCGTTCGACATCACCACCCAGGCGGTGTCGAAGCACATCCAGGTGCTCGAGACAGCAGGGCTCGTCACCCGGAGCCGCGACGCGCAGCGTCGCCCCGTGCACCTCGACGCGGCCGCGCTCGAGACGCTCACCGAGTGGATCGACCGCTACCGCCTCATCCACGAGCAGCGATTCCGTCGTCTCGACGCGCTGCTCGCCTCCGCCGACGGCGGCGACGCCGCGGCATCCGCCGAACAGGACTGACACCATGACCACCGAGACCACCAACCCCGTCACCATCGACGCCCCCGAGGGTCTGCCCTACGTCGACATCGAGCGCGTTTTCGACGCGCCCGTGGCCGCCGTCTTCGACGCCCACCGCGACCCTGAGAAGGTCCGGCAGTGGCTCGGACCGAACGGCTACGACATGCAGATCGAGCGCTGGGACTTCCGACCGCAGGGCGGCTACCGCTACGTCCACGTCGACCCCGACGGCGGGCGCTGGGCCTTCAACGGCACGTTCCACTCCATCCGCGAGAACGAGATCGCCGTGCAGACGTTCGAGTTCGAGGGCGCGCCCGACATCGTCAGCATCGAGTCGATGACGTTCGAGGACCTGGGCGACGGCCGCACGCGCCTGCGCGGCCACGCCGTCTACCCGAGCCTCGAGGCCCGCGACGCCATGGTCGAGCACGGCATGGCGAAGGGCGTCATCGAGGGCTACGAGCGGCTCGACGCGGTGCTCGCGGGCTGAGCCGCGGCATCCGTCGACCGCCTCGCACCCACCGAGAGGAGCTCACCATGGACTGGACCCTCGAGGTCGTCATCGTGCCCGTCGCCGACATCGACCGCGCGATCGAGTTCTACCGCGACAGGGTCGGGTTCGCCCTCGACCACGACACGCACGCCGGCGAGCACCGGTTCGCGCAGCTCACGCCGACCGGCTCCGGCTGCTCGATCGTCCTCGGCACGCTCCCGGCGCAGAACGAGATGGCGCCGGGCTCGCTGAAGGGCGTGCAGCTCGTCGTCGCCGATGCCGAGGCGGCGCGGGCCGAACTCGTCGCCCGCGGCGTCGAGGCGAGCCCGATCCAGGTCATCGACCCGCGCGACGGCGGAACGTTCTTCGGGTTCGCCGACCCCGACGGCAACACCTGGGCCGTGCAGCAGATCCGCGCGCGCGCCGATCGGCCGCTCATCCCGGCCCCCGACGGCGACAGGTGAGATGACGCGAACCGCTCCACGAGCTCCCACGTCGAGCGGTTCGCGTCATCTCGAGGCCGCCCGCGGGCAGGCCACCGGTGCGGAATCGGACCGCGACGAGGCGGGGGCCCGCGAGCGACCATGGGAGCATGCCCGCACAGCCCGAGATCCTCCGCTACGCCGCGTTCACGACCGACCCCACCGGCGGCAACCCCGCCGGCATCGTCCTCGATGCGGCCGCGCTCGACGACGCCGCGATGCTCGCCGTCGCCGGCGAGGTCGGCTACGCCGAGACGGCGTTCGTCGCAGGCGGCGACGGCGAGGTCCGCGGCATCCGCTACTTCTCACCCGTCGCCGAGGTGCCCTTCTGCGGCCACGCGACCGTCGCGACCGCGGTCGCCGTCGCCGAACGCGAGGGGCCGGGCCGCATCCGGTTCGCGACGCCCGTGGGCGAGGTGGCCATCGAGACCGCCGAGGTCGACGGACGCATCGTGGCCTCCTTCACGAGCGTGGAGCCCCGGGTCGAGCCCATGCCGGCGGAGGTCCTCTCCGAACTGCTCGACCTCGTCGGACTCGACGCGGGCGCCCTCGACGAGCGCCACCCGCCGCGGATCGCGTTCGGGGGCAATCGCCACCCGGTGCTCGTCCTCGCCGACTCCCGGGCGTTCGACGACTTCACGTTCGACCCGGGCCGGGCCCGGGCGCTCATGGACGAGTACGGCTGGCCGGCGACGATCACCGTGCTGCGCCGCCTGGCCGACGCGCCCGACGGCGGCCTCCGATTCGAGGCGCGCAACATCTTCCCGGTCGGCTCGATCGTGGAGGACCCGGCCACCGGCGCCGCTGCGGCCGCGGTCGGCGGCTACCTGCGCGAACTCGGCGCCGTCGCGCCGCCTGCGCGCGTCGTCATCGTGCAG